>NZ_BAAILP010000142.1:10953-26869 GCF_054589055.1 Novosphingobium sp. 11B
TGACGGCGATATGGTCACGTACGTGGACCTCGTAGAGAGCCGCAACGTGGTGCGCTATTCGGTCTCGATCGGGGACAGGCGGCCGCTCTACGCGACGGCGGCGGGGCGGGTGCTCCTGTCCATGTGTTCGCCCTCGGCGGTCGATGCCTACCTCAAGCGCGTGACGCTGACGCGGCTGGCGCCGGGGACCGAGATCGACCCCGCCGCGCTGGCGCTGGCAGTCGAGCAGGCCCGCGCGAAAGGGTGCGCCCAGACTGTCGATCAGGCGGCCGAGGGCGTCACCGGTACGGCCTGCGTGGTGCGCGATGCGGCGGGCGAGGTCGTCGGCGCGCTGGTTGCCGCCGCGCCCAGCGCGCGCGCGGCGGGGCGGCTTGACGAACTCGTCCGGCTGGTGCGGGACGAGGCCGCCGCGATCTCGCGCAGTCTGGGGTTCAGGTAGGGCGCGCCCGTTTCATGTCATGTCGTCCTATCCGCGAAGGCAGTCGGCCCGCGGGCATGGTTCACCGCTTGCGCACGAACTCCGCGCGCAGCACCAGCCCCTTGATGCCGGGATAGCGGCAGTCGATCTCCTGCGCATCGCCGGTCAGGCGGATCGCGGGGATCACCGTCCCGCGCTTCAGCGTCTGGCCTGCGCCCTTGACGTCGAGGTCCTTGATCAGCGTCACCGAATCGCCGTCGGCGAGCACATTGCCGACCGCGTCGCGGACTTCCACGGCATCGGCCGCCGCGCGCTTCGCCGTCAGTTCCGAGGCAGGCAGCCATTCGCCGCTGTCCTCGTCGTAGACATAATCCTCGTCGTCGCTTGCCATGATCCATTCTCCTGATGCCTTTGCGCCCTTGGCAGCGCGACGCGCGTTTGACCAGCAGCATGCCGCCTTCGCAGCATCGCAAGCCGGTGCTACGCTGCCTCTTTCCAAGGAGGGCCACGCATGCGCAACCCGACCACCGACTGGATGAAACTCGCCCACGACAGCTACTGGCTCTGGGCGGAATCGCTCATGGTCATGGGCATGCGCACCAGCGACATGATGACCGGCAAGGGCAGCGACCGCGAAAATGCGCTGATGGTCTCGGAAAAGGTCAGGGCCGCCGCCGAAGTGGGCATGATGCTGGCGACGTCGAGTGCATCTCCGAAGACCGCCGGAAAGGCCGTGCGCCATTACCGCCGCAAGGTCACCGCAAACCGTAAACGCCTCGCCCGGAAGAAATCATGAGTGTTCACATCGGCATTGGCGGCTGGACTTACGAGCCATGGCGCGGGCTGTTCTATCCCAAGGGCCTCACCCAGTCGCGCGAACTGGCCTACGTCGGCGAACACCTGACCGGCACCGAGATCAACGCCACCTTCTATCGCGGCCAGAGCGCCGCCAGCTTTGCCAAGTGGCGCGACGCGGTGCCCGGCGGCTTCCGCTTCGCGCTCAAGGGCAGCCGGTACTGCACCAACCGCAAGGACTTGTCCGAGGCGGGCGAGAGCGTGGCGCGGTTCATGGCGCAGGGGCTGGTCGAACTGGGCGACAAGCTGGGCCCGATCAACTGGCAGCTTGCCGCCACCAAGAAGTTCGATGCGGCCGAGATCGCCGCCTTCCTCGCCCTGCTGCCCGCCAGCCACGAGGGCCTGACGGTGCGCCACGCGATCGAGGCACGGCACGAGAGCTTCGACGATTCGGCCTTCTTCGACTTGTGCCGCAAGGCCGGGGTAGCGGTGGTGCTGGCCGATTCGCCCAAATATGCAGTGCTGGATGCGACGGACTGCGCGCCGTTCGTCTACGCCCGCCTTCAGAACGCGCAAGGCGAACTGGAGCAGGGCTATCCGGACGAAGACCTCGGCGCATGGGCAAAGCGTATCGGCGACTGGACCGGACAAGGCCGCGAAGTCTTCGCCTTCTTCATCAACGGCGCGAAGGAGCGGGCGCCTGCTGCGGCAATGAAGCTGATCGAGCAAGTCGGGCGCTGAGGATGCTGCAGGGCGCGACGCCGACAGTCCCCGGAGCGCGAGGGTAATAACCCTCGCATTTTCTTACCCTTGGCATCTTTGTCGATCGCCCCGGCAACCTGAGCGATTGCGATCCGTTTCGGCTATCATGAAACGGATTGCCGCGCTCGCCGCTCTCGTCCTGCTGCCCCTCGCCGCCTGCTCGTCCGGGCCGGAGGAGCCGAGTGTAACCGCTTCCGCGAGCGAGGAGGCTCTGGCCGGCGAGGCCGCGCCTTCGGAGGCTGCGCCCGCCGTCACTCCCGCGAGCGACCCTAAAGTGCTTGGCTTGGAGGGGCTGGGTGACCTGAAGATCGGTCAGCCGGTGCCCAAGGGCAGTTCCTGGGCGTCACGCGGCGCACAGGAAAGCGACAGTTGCACGGCGATCAGCTCGCCTGACTACCCCGGGGTGTATGCCATCGTCACCGAGGGCAAGGTGCGCCGCATCACGCTGGGCGCGAATTCCACGGTCAAGCTGGCCGAGGGTATTGGCGTCGGTGCGACCGAGGGCGACGTGAAGAAGTGGTTCGCCGGTTTCCGCGAGGAGCCGCACAAGTACGAAGCCGCGCCCGCCAAGTACCTGACGGCTCCCAATGCCCGCCCCGGAGAATCGGCGCTGCGCTTCGAGATCAAGTCTGACGGCAAGGTCGGCCTGATCCATGTCGGCGAGATGCCGGTGCTGGCCTATGTGGAAGGCTGTGGCTGAGGGGTTTCCCCGGGTCGTGCCGCCGGGCATGGTCGGGCGATGAACCACTACCTGCTGATCTATCACCTCGCGCCCGGTTACCTCGAGCGCCGGGCCGAATTTCGCGCCGCGCATCTGGACCTCGCATGGCAGGCGGCCGAGCGCGGCGAACTGTTGCTTGGCGGCGCGGTCGAGGATCCGCTCGATACGGCGATGCTGCTGTTCGCCGGCGAGGGGCCGGAAGCTGCGGAGGCTTTCGCCGAGGCCGACCCTTATGTGACCGAGGGCTTGGTCGAGCGCTGGAACGTCCGGCGCTGGGTGACCGTCGTGGGCAAAGAGGCTTCGGTTCCGGTGAGGCCGTGAGCGAACTGGCGATCCGCAGCCGCCGAGCCGCCTTCAACAGGGCCATTGCGGACGGCGATGCGGCGGCGATCGGGCCAATGCTGGCGCGCGACTGCGTCATGGTTACCGGCACCGACAGCGCCGTGATCGCGGGCCGGATGGCGCAAGTGAAAGTCTGGCGGCGTGAGTTCGGCCATTCCGGGCGGATGGTCTATGTTCGCACGTCCGAAAGCGTGGCCATTTCTTCCGCCGAGCCGATCGCCATGGAGCACGGACGCTGGTACGGAACGCAAGGTGGTTCGGAAATTCCCGGAGCCTCGGGCACTTACGCCGCCAAGTGGCGCGAAGTGGCGGGAGAATGGGTAATCGAAGCCGAAATCTTCGTGACGTTTTCGTGACGGGGTGTGACGCATGGCATGAAATCGTTTCCTAAGGCGGGTGAGTTCGATTAAGGAGCCGCCCGCAACCCGGCGCGCCGGTCGAGCGCTCCGGGCAATTCCCGAGGATGTTCGATGCCTGGCAGCCGGCTCTCCGGACCGCGCGCAATCCTTGCGTGCGGGCGGGGGCATAAGGACGTGTCGATGAAGCAGGATGTCGCCGGAGAAGCTCTGCTGCGTGATACCGGCAAGCTCTGGGTCGAGGCCGGATCGGTGATCGCGCTGCGCACCGCCCGCATCGGCTGGGGCGATCCTCTGGCGGGCGACGAGATGGTCCGCATGGTCACCGAAAAGGTCTGGGCGGGCTGGGAAGTCGGCATGGCGCTGGCGACCGGGCAGTTCGGGCACGATCCCGAGACGGTGTGCCGCCGCACGGTGAACCACTATCGCCGCGCCGTACGCAAGAACCTGCGCCGCCTTTCGGCGAACGATCAGGCCTGATCCAAATCCTTCCGTCGGCCTCTGTCCCTCAGGGCGTGTTCTCGGCCGACAGTACGTCCTGAGCTGCATCGGCGGCGCGCGCTGCTGCGTCGGCAGCGGCGTCTGCACGAGGGGCTGCCGGTGATGGGGCCGGTGACCGGTCGGGTGCCGGCTGGCTACCCTCCGCAGCGTAGCCCTCGCCTTGATAGGGAGCATGGCTGCCGTATTGGCGACGTTCCCAGGCACCATCGTCATAGTCGTCCGGCGGGCCGTAACCGTAAGGCGCGTAGTCCTGCTGCGGTCCGGGCGGCATCGGCGGTCCGGCGTCGTCGGAGCCCCGACCGAAGGGCCAGGCGGGAGAATTGAGGGCGGACAGGCCCTCATCCAGCCACGAGCGCCGGGCAGGCGAGCTGTCTTCCAGAGTGGCGGAGCGATGCGATTGGGGCTGGGAGAATCGCGGCATCGCGCCGGTCGTCATGACGGCGAAGGCCGCGCCGGCGATACCGCCGACCACCAGCAACAGGGCGAACTTGGCTCCACTCATCGGTTCGGGCCACGGCTGTCTTGCATGATGGCGGGGTATCCCGTCGCAGCTGTCGGCCTGCTGAACGCAAAGAAAAAGGCGCCGTCCCGCACGGAGGGGGACGGCGCCTGGTTCGGCGCTCAGCGGCTACCCGGGCGTTGGGAGAGGAGGACTGCCCGGAAGAAGCGCGAGCGCGCGATCAGTATGCCCGATCGGTAGCTCGATTACTCGCCGAGGTGCAGCTTGGCGGCTTCGGCGGTCGTGAACGAGACGTAACGGCTGTTGTAGGTGCCGGTCACGCGGCCGCCCTTGACGTAGAGGCGGAAGGGGATGCCGGCCGAGGTCGCGCCGTCGATCACGGTAACCTTGCCCTTCTGGGCAGTGGTGTAGTTGTAGTTGACGCCTTCGTGCGAGAATTCGCGGCTGTCGTCGGCCTGGGCGACGGCGGGAACGGCGAGGAGAGCAACGGCGGCAGAGGCGAGAACAGTCTTGAACATGGCAAAATCCTTAGATTCTGGATGAGGCTGGATCGCCTCGGGCGACGTTTATCTTGTGCGCTGCAGCAAAAGCGGATGTTGAACGGGAGTGCAATTTCAATACCCGAACCGGATGTTGCAAGTTTTGCAACTATCAGACAATGTGCCTGATTTTTAAGCAAATCGGCGTTGCCAGGCGCGAAGGAAAAACAGACATGACCGCAAATTCATCATCGTCGGGTCAGGGAATCAGCCGAATCACACCGTCGGCCTATCGAATCGCATGCGAAAGTTTGCCCGCCGGCCGGGAGAGGCGTACCGTGCAACTCATGTCGAGCATCAGACCGTACCGGGCGAGCGCACTGCTGGCCATTTTCGCAGTTGCAGCATGTCATTCCGCTTCGGACGGGTTGCCCGGTGATCCTGCCGATCATCGGCCGTGGAACGGCATCGCCGTCACGGAGACCGTGCACTTCGTCGGTACGGAGCCGTTCTGGGGCGGGCAGGTCGCGTCCTCGCGCCTGACGTATACAACCCCGGATAATGCCGAAGGCGAAACAGTGCCGGTCACCCGCTTCGCCGGTCGCGGCGGGGTTTCGTTCAGCGGAAAGCTGTCGGGCGGTGCGGCGACGCTGGCGGTCACGCCGTCGGCCTGCAGCGACGGCATGTCGGATACGCGCTATCCCTTTACCATCACATTGCAGATCGGCGAGGAAACGCGGCAGGGCTGCGGCTGGACCGACCGCAGCCCGCGCACGGGCAGCAATTAGTCGCCGAGCGACTTTTCGAGCGTGATCTCGCAGTTCAGCAGCTTGGAGATCGGGCAGCCGGCCTTGGCTTCGTCGGCGATGCTGGCGAAGTCCTCGGGCGTGATGCCGGGTATGGACGCGGTGAGAGTCAGGGCCGACTTGGTGACGGAGAAGCCGTCGCCGTCCTTGTCGAGCGTGACCGTGCACTGGGTGTCGAGGGTGCCTTCGGCGTGTCCTGCGCGGGCGAGCGCGAAGCTGGTCGCCATGGTGAAGCAGGCGGCGTGCGCGGCGGCGATCAGTTCCTCGGGGTTGGTGCCGGGCTGGCCTTCGAAGCGGGTGCCGAAGCCGTAGGGCTGGTCTGACAACACGCCCGAGCGCGTGGTGATCGAGCCCTTGCCGTCTTTGCCGAGACCGACATAACGGGCGGAAGCGGTATTGGTGGTCATGTCGAGGTTCCCCTGGTGCTGATGCTACTGCTGGCGGGCCGAAGTGGCGCTGGCTGCAACGCCGGGGCTCTGTACAGGTTCCGAAAGTCTGCCGCGTGACGATGCCGCAGCGGGTTTGGCGAGCCTCGCGTTGCAGCACGAGGCTACGCCCGGGCGATGCTTCCTGTAAGAGCCTTTTACGCCTTGGCACCGGGCAGGGGGCGCGGCGCCCTCACATCCCGCCGAAAGCGGGGCTGATGCCCGTGATACCATGCGGTACACCAATCGTTGCGCACCGCAAAAAGCGCAGAAATCCTAAGCTTCTTGAGGATTGTTCGCTTTGTCGCGGTGGGTGCGCATGGTACCTCTCGGCTTGTGAGATGACGGCCCGCGACGACGGTGCCGCACCGGAAGAGGATAGTTGTCATGAAGCGATTCCTGACAGCATTGCAGGTAGGGTTTGCCCTGTCGGCAATGGCTTTCCCGTCAGCAATGGCGATGACCGGAACCGGTCATGCTGCCGAAGTGTCCGTCGAGGCGGATGCGATGACCGGTGCGTACTACATGCGCGACAGCCTGGTTCCCCGAGCGGACGATCTCGCCTTGCTACAGCGCAAGCCCGCGCTCTACCTTGCCAGTTTCAACGACGGCATGGCGACGGTGGCCTATTCGCTGGAGAACGGGCGGATCGTCTACCGGGTGGTCACCGGCGAGATCGGGGATGGTGCCCGGGCCGAGATCGACCGCGCGCTGGTCCGTCTGCAGCGCAAGGTCGCATGACGGTATAAAAAGAGAAGACGCAGGGAGAACGCGCGCGAAGGTCGGCTGGGCCTTTGCGCAGAGCCGAGGGAAGGGGAGAAGCGCAAGGCGCGGCGGGTAGCCACCACCGCCGCGCCTTGTTGCTATGTGCTCAGGCGCGCGCCTTCTGGCGGATCAGGCGCACGTAGGTATCGGCGACGGCCTGGTTTATGCGGTCCCAGCTGAACTCGCCGGCACGCGCGACGCCGGCGGCGCCATGGGTGCGTCGCAGTTCGGTATCTTCGATATAGCCTTTCAGCGCTTCGGCGAACTGGTGCACGGCGCCGGGCGGGATCAGGCGGCCCGAGACGCGGTCGTCGACGAGGCTCTGGCTGCCGGTGGCGGCCGCCGCGACGACGGGCAGCCCGCAGGCCATGGCCTCGAGCGTGACGTTGCCGAAAGTCTCGGTGACCGAGGGGTTGAACAGCACGTCCATCGAGGCGACCGCGCGGCCGAGGTCGGCGCCGCCCTGGAAGCCGACGAAGGCAGCGCCGGGAAGACGTTCCTCGAACCATTCGCGCGCAGGCCCCTGGCCGATCACCAGAACCTTGTGGGCGATGCCCTTGCGGCGCAGTTCGTCGAGCGTGTCCGAGAACACGTCGAGCCCCTTTTCCATCACCAGTCGGCCGAGGAAGCCGATGGCGACTTCATGGTCGGCGATGCCGTGGCTGCGGCGCCATTCGAGGTCGCGGCGGCCGGGGTTGAATATCTCGTGATCGACGCCGCGCGACCAGATCGAGACATCGTAGTTCATGCGCTGCTCGCGCAGGAGCTGCGCCATGCTTTCCGAAGGCGCGACAAGGGCGTTGCAGCGGCGATAGAAGCGGCGCAGGATCGCCTCGACCACCGGCTCGCCCCAGGCCATGTTGTAGTAGCGCAGGTAGGTTTCGAACCGGGTATGGACCGAGGACAGCACCGGAATGGTCCGGTTGCGTGCCCAGGTCACCGCCTGGTGGCCGACCGGGTCGGGCGAAGAGACGTGCACCACATTCGGCGCGAACTTCGCGAGGTCGCGGCGGGCCTTGCCCGAGATCGAGAACGGAACGCGGTATTCCGGACGTCCGGGAATCGCGAAGGAACGCACGCTGATAAGATCGCCGGTCGGCTCGAACGCGGGCTCGGCCACGGTCGGCGCGTAGACGCGAACCTGCGCGCCCTGGCGCAGGAGGTAGCCGACGAGACGATTGAGCGCTTGGTTGGCGCCGTCGCGGACGTAGTTGTAGTTGCCCGAGAACAGGGCGATGCGCAGATCTGCGGTGTCCATGATGGAGCGCCCCATAGCCGCCCCGGCCGCACTTGGCGAGGGTGCATGATGAGGCGCTCCCCGATGGATTTCATGGCCGTATGCATTGGGGGCGAGGGAGGCCGCGAACGGTCTGCCATCGATCGGGCAGCCGTCCGCGGAAAGCATCGCAGCTATGCTTCAGCGACGATAATCGCGGTCGCGCCAGCGGCGGTCGTCTCGCCGGTCGTCTCTGCGGTCATCGCGGCGATCCCAGCGTCCGTCACGGCGATCCCAGCGGCGATCGTCACGACGGTCCCAGCGATCCCGACGATCGTATTGCCTGTCCCGGCGCCAGTCGCGGCCACGGTCCCAGCGATTGCCGCCGTCGCGCCAACGATCACGATACCACGGCGAATAGTCCCGGTCGTAGTAGCGATCGCGATAATAGCGGTTGGGGTAGCCGTCGTAGTAATAATAATACCCGGGACGGTCGCGCACGGTGACGTAGCGGCGCGAGCCCCAGTAGCCGCGATCGTAGTAATTGCGATCACCGCGGTCGGCGATCGCGGCGCCGAGGGCAAGGCCGATCACGCCCGCACCGATGGCAATGGCGGCAGTGTCGTCACCGCGCCCGTAGTAGCGGTCTCGCGCCTGGGCTGGCGATGTGGTCACCAGCACCGAGGCGGCGAGTGCGGCCCCCAGCGCGAGTTTTTTCCCGAAGGATTTCAAATTTATACTCATGACGTGACGTCTCCCTTTCCGGGCCGACCGGGTAACGGCGGTAGCGGTGGGCACGCTGGAAACATGGGCCGGATGGACTGAACCGGAAGTGAATTTGTCGCGAGGTGTATCGGGCGTGCGGCGAGCCGTGCGCCAGGGCGTGATCGTGTTCGGCTAAAACACCGTTCGTGATCCCCGCGAAGGCGGGAACCCATCTGACGCTCATGCAGCAGGCGCCGTCAGGAGATGGGTTCCCGCCTTCGCGGGAATGACAATAATACGGTTAAAGTCGATCTCGCTCTAACGGCACATGCGAAGACGCCCGGCCGAGGAGGAGGGGCCGGGCGTCTCGCGAAGTCGGGGAGGGGCCGAAAGGGGCGTCACCCGGCTTCGCTGGTATTCGATCGATCAGTAACCGCGGCGCCAGTCACCCCGGTCGCCGTAGTAGCCGCGGCGCTGATCGTCGCGGTGATCGCGGTTGTAGCGATCGTAGTCGCCGCGCGAGTAGCGGTTGCCGTCGCCATTCCAGTAGTAGCCGTCGCGATAGGACCAGCTCGAACCGTAGTAGCGGTCGTCGTAGCGGGCATTGTCGTAACGGTCGTGGTCGCGGCTGGACGAGGCGGCGATGGCGCCGACGGCAAGGCCCAGAATGCCCGCGCCGATGGCGACGGCGGCGGTGTTGTCGCCGCCCCGGTGCCAGTCGCGCGCCATCGCCGGCGTCGTGGTGGCAAGAGCGGTGGCGGCGAGGCCGACGGCCAGCGCGGTCTTCTTGAAAATGGTCATGGCTTCAACTCCTTGTTCGGGGTGGCGGATCAAGGAAGCCGTTGTCCCCGTGTGAAGTTTGGTATAAGCCCCGGCTCCTGAACCGGATCGAAGCGGATCTGGCAGAATCCATTCACGATTGTACGCAATTGTATGCGTAGCGGTACATGGGGCGATGCGGGGCTGCAGATGAAGCGGTTCCAGACATGTTTCGTCACGCGTCCGCCCGAAACGTGACACGCGGGCTCCCCAATCTGGCGTCATTGCATTGCCAGATTGGAGAATACCAATGATTTCCGCCGCTCTTCTTGCCCTTGTTTCACTTTCCACGCCCGCTTCGGCATCGCTCGCTACTGCCTATGCCGGTGACAGCGTCGCCGCCTCGAAGGGCCATCCGACCATCGTGGCGCGCGCGCAGGGCAAGGCTTCGGCTCCGACCGTCTGCCATCCTGACCCGTCCAAGGGCCGCGCCTGCCGTCACGCCGTCGTCCAGGCCGAGCAGGCAGAGCGTCCGATTCTGGCAGTCGCCGATGCGGCCGTGACCAAGGACTGACGCATCCGCCGCCTTGGCCTTTTGTGCAGATTTGCTGCGCGAAAGAGGGTGGCAGGACAATTTCCGACCGGCGCGGTTTGCCTGACCGCGCCGGTTGCCTATAGACAGCAGAGACAACCAGCACGATGACGGTCGCCCCCCGCTACAGACACCCGCACGAGACTATGACAACCCCTTCCACCATTCTGCTCGTCGAGGACGATGGCGCGTTGCGCACCCTGACCGCGCGAGCGTTGCGCCAGAGCGGTTTCAACGTGCTCACCGCCGCCACCGGCGCGGAGATGTGGGTGACCCTGCGCGAGGCGACGGTCAGCCTGGTCGTGCTCGACATCATGCTGCCGGGCACCAGCGGCTTCGACCTGTTCCGCCGCCTGCGCCGCGAAAGCGACGTGCCGATCATCTTCGTCAGTGCGCGCGGCAGCGAGGAAGACCGCGTGCTCGGCCTTGAACTGGGCGCCGACGATTACCTCGCCAAGCCTTTCAGCACCCGCGAACTGGCTGCGCGCGTCAGCGCCGTCCTGCGGCGCGGCGGCGGTCTCGATTCGACCAGCGAGCCGGTGCCCGAGATGCGGTCCGCCGATTCGATCCGGTTCGACGGCTGGGAAGTCTCGATGGCGCGGCGCGAACTGCGCTCGCCCAGCGGTGCGATCGTCGATCTGACCGGCGCCGAGTTCGACCTGCTCTCCACTTTCCTGGGATACCCGCAGCGAGTGCTCGGGCGTGAACGCCTGATGGAGCTTTCGCGCTCGCGCATTGGCGACAGTTCGGATCGCTCGATCGACGTGCTCGTCAGCCGCCTGCGCCGCAAGCTGCAGGCCGAGGGCTCCGAATCCCCGATCGTCACCGTTCGCGGTGTTGGCTACATGTTCAAGGCGGAAGTGATCCGCACCTGATGGCAGGCAGGTTCGTCGCCCTGTTCAGGCGGATGGGCCTGCCCGAGCGGCTGCTCGCGGTGCTGCTGGTCGTCGTCATTATCGACTTCGTGGCGAACTCTTTCCTGTTCGAGCGTGTCGATTCCTTCATGCTGCGGCGCGACGATGCTGAGCGCATCGCCGAGAACCTCGTCCTCGCGCGCCGGACGATGGAACATGCCGAGGCGGGCGAGCGCGACCAGATCGCCCACGTCCTCAGTACCGACCGCTTCCAGCTGCACTGGTTCGCACCCGGCACCCGCCGCCGCGGTAGCCTAGGGCTGACCAACCTGCGCGCGCAGGTCGTCGCCCTTCAGCCCGAACTCGCCATGGCCGATCTCGAGCTTCACCTCGAGGAGCTGCCGGGCAAGGGGAACATCGGCGGTTCGATCCGGCTTTCCGACAACAGCCTCGTGAAGTTCCATACGCATGCGAAGTCGGCGTGGAAGCTGACGCTGGGCCGGATCGCCGGGCTGGTGCTGCCCACGCTGCTGCTCTTCGCGCTTGCCTGGGTGCTGGTACGCACCACGCTCAAGCCCCTGCGCACCCTGATCGGCGCGACCCGCCATCTCGGCTCCGGTCCGCCGCGTCCGGTGCCCGAACGCGGACCAGACGAGCTGCGCGAACTGATCCGCGCGCTGAACGAGATGCAGGAACGCATCCACCAGTCGCTGGTGGATCGCACCCAGACGATGCTGGCGATCGGACATGATCTCAAGACCCCGCTCGCGCGCATGAGGCTGCGGCTCGACGACGAGAGCGTCGATCCCGAAGTGCGCGACGGCCTGAACCACGACATCGACGAGATGCGCATGCTGCTCGATTCGATCCAGGCTTATGTCGACAGCGACGGCCGCTCGATCCCGGCGGAGCGCATCGACATCGCGGTCATGGCCGAAACACTGGTCGATACCGCTGCCGATCATGGCGCCGACGCGACCTATTCCGGCGTGTCCAGCCTCGAAGTCAAAGTGCGCCCCGTCCCGATCCGCCGCGCCTTGTCGAACCTCATCGAGAACGCGCTGCATTACGGCGGCAATGTTCGCGTCAGCGTGCGCCGGGACGGAGGAGCGGTGGAGATCACCGTCGACGATGACGGGCCCGGCATCCCCGACGATCGCATCACCGACGCGCTCCAGCCTTTCGTCCGCCTCGACACGGCGCGGGCGCGGGACACCGCCGGAATGGGCCTCGGCCTGCCGATCGTGCGCAAGGCCGTGCGCACGGAAAACGGCACCCTGGACTTGCGCAACCGGCCCGAAGGCGGACTGCGGGCGACCATCCGCCTGCCCATGGGTACGGACTGACCCGGAGTTCACACACGCTGCATCGCAGCAAACTTTCGTAACGTTCGCGCACGCTCAGCGACAAGCGCGGCACCTAGCTTTCCACAGTGAGCCGCAGTGCGTGCGCTGACGGCAGTGGATAAAAGAAAGGTGTTCCAGTGAACGAACTGATCGGTCGCGTCTTCAACTTCGAGAAGACCCTCTTCCCCGCCAGCAGCGAGTTGTTCGGCAAGCTGACCACGCACGGCCAGTCGCCCAAGGCGCTGATGATCTCGTGCGCCGATTCGCGCATCGTGCCCGAGCAGATCATGCAGGCCGAGCCCGGCGATCTGTTTGTCTGCCGCAACGCCGGAAACATCGTGCCGCCTTACGCGACGCTCAACGGCGGCGTCACCTCGACCGTCGAATATGCGGTCATGGCGCTCGGCGTGCGTGACATCATCGTCTGCGGCCACTCGGACTGCGGCGCGATGAAGGCGCTGTCCGATCCCACCGGCCTCGAGGCGATGCCGAACGTCGCCGCCTGGCTCAAGCACGGCGCCGCGGCCGAGAACATCGTCAGCGCCTGCCATTCCGACCTTCAGGGCAAGGACCGCGTCCGCGCGATCACGCTGGAGAACATCATCGCCCAGATCAGCCACTTGCGCACGCATCCGGCCGTTGCTGCGGGCATCGCGCGCGGCGAGATCACGCTGCATGGCTGGATGGTCGACATTCACGCCGGTCAGGTCCTTGGCCTCAACGGCGACACCGGCGAGTTCGTGCCGCTGCGCGAAGACCGTGACCTGCCGGTTGCTCTCGCCGCCCGCAGCCGTTTTGCCACCGAATACGCAGAAGCGGCAGAATGACCTCGGTTTCCTCAGGCGTGGGAGACGGCCGCCAAGGCCTCTTCTCCCACTTCGGCCGCGATTTCACGGCGTCGATCGTCGTGTTCCTGGTCGCCATGCCGCTGTGCATGGGCATCGCCATCGCTTCGGGCGTGCCGCCTGAAAGGGGCCTCGTCACCGGCATCATCGGCGGCGTGGTCGTCGGCCTGGTGGCGGGTTCGCCGCTGCAGGTCAGCGGCCCGGCGGCCGGCCTTGCGGTCATCGTCTTCGAGTTCGTTCGCGAGAACGGACTCGAGGCGCTTGGTCCCGTGCTGCTTCTGGCAGGCGTGCTCCAGCTGATTGCCGGTGCGCTCAGGCTCGGCGGGCTGTTCCGCGCGATCAGCCCGGCTGTCGTTCACGGGATGCTGGCGGGTATCGGCGCGCTGATCGTCATCGGCCAGTTCCACATCCTGTTCGACGCGAAACCGCTGTCGAGTGGCCTCCAGAACCTCGCGGCGATGCCCGCGCGCGTTTTTGGCCTCGACTTCACCAACGCTGCTGCAACCGAAATGGCGCTGCTGATCGGCGTGCTGACGATCACCGTCATGCTCGCGTGGGAAAAGCTGCGTCCCAAGTCGATGGGTCTGGTTCCTGGCGCGCTGCTCGGCGTGGTTTCCGCCACGGCGGTTGCCTGGGGCATGGGCCTGGACGTCGCCCGCATCGAGGTGCCTGCCTCGATCGCCTCGGCTTTCAGTCTGCCGACCAGCGCCGCCTGGTTCGCGCCGCTGAGCCAGCCCGCGCTGCTCGTCGCAGCTGTCGCCATCGCCTTCATCGCCAGCGCCGAAACGCTGCTCTCGGCGGCTGCCGTCGATCGCATGCATGACGGCGTGCGTACCCACTACGACAAGGAACTGCGCGCGCAGGGCATCGGCAACTTCCTGTGCGGCGTCTTCGGCGCATTGCCGATGACGGGCGTGATCGTGCGCTCATCGGCGAACGTGCAGGCAGGTGCAAAGACCCGCCTCTCGACGATCTTCCATGGCGTGTGGATCCTCGGTTTCGTCGCGTTGCTGCCCTGGCTGCTGCGCGAAGTGCCGATGGCCGCGCTCGGCGGCGTTCTGGTCGTCACCGGCTGGAAGCTCGTCAGCCTCAAGCACGTCACGCACCTGTTCAAGGCGCATGGTCCGCTGCCCGCAGCGATCTGGGCCGCGACCTTCGTGCTGGTGGTCACCACCGACCTGCTGACCGGCGTGCTCGTCGGCCTGGCGCTCTCGGTCGTCGAGCTGCTGCCGCACTACAAGCACCTGCGGCTCAAGGTCGCCGAGCATGACGAGGGCGAGGCGACCCGCGTGGAACTGAACGGTGCGGCCACCTTCGTCGGGCTCACTCGCCTGAACGCGGTGCTGGAGAAGCAGCCGGCGAACCGTCCGGTCCACCTCGACCTAGGCTTGGTCAAGGCGATGGACCATACCACGGCGGAGACGCTGTCCGAATGGATCAGCCGCCGCCGCCAGGGTGGCCAGCGCGACCGGATCACCGGTCCCGATGCCATCCTGCGCCCGCTGCCGCTGGCCAGCTGACGATCTGATCGAACACCTGGCGGGCCGGGAACCCTCACACCCGGCCCTCTAACCTACGGGCGGAGCGCGTAAGCGTTTCCGCCCGCTTTCTTTTGCACGGTGCCGTTTTCTGATCGCAGAGCGAATTGGCCTGCATAGATACTCGGCAATATCGTGACGGCGTGCTTGTGTTGCTACGCAACCACACTTGTTGCGCTGCAGAATTCAGCAACAGTTCGTTACGATAAGGCAAGAATATAGACAGGTCGGCGCCATATCCATGAACCTGCCGGCATGAAACGGGCTCGCCACGCAGCGGAGCCCGGCTTGCAGGCCGCAGGACGGAACATGCTACAACAGTAACATGAGGGTGTTCCGACTATGAAGTTTCGTCTCTTTGCCGGCGTCGCCGGCCTCGCAGCCGCGTTTGCTGCGACTCCCGCGATGGCGCAGGAGGAAGCCCCCAGCGAATTCACCATCGCGGGCAGCGTCGGGCTCGTCACCGACTACCGTTTCCGCGGTGTGTCGCAGTCCGACAAGGAACTCGCGGTGCAGGGCGGCGTCTCGGTTACGCATGAAAGCGGGCTCTACGTCGGCACCTGGGGTTCGAACCTTTCGGGCTGGGGCACTTTCGGCGGCTCGAACACCGAACTCGACATCTACGGCGGTTTCGCGGCCGAAGTGACGCCGGGCGTGAAGGTGGACGTCGGCGTGACCTGGTACATGTACCCGGGCGGCTCGGACATCACCGATTTCGCCGAACCCTACGTCAAGGTTTCGGGCTCGGTCGGTCCGGCAAACCTGCTCGTCGGCGCGGCCTATGCGCCCAAGCAGGAAGCGCTGGGTCGCTGGTATCTGGACGCCGATTCCTACGCGACCGGCATTCCCGATGCACCCGGCGCCAAGTCGGACAACTTCTACCTCTGGGGCGATGCCAGCACTGGCATTCCCAACACGCCGCTGACCCTGAAGGCACACCTGGGCTATTCGAACGGCAACTCCGGCCTTGGCCCCAACGGCACCAGCGTGGCGCCGACGGGCAGTTATCTCGACTGGATGCTCGGCGCGGACCTCGCGGTTGGTCCGGTCGTGCTCGGCGTGGCTTATGTCGATACCGACATCTCGAAGGCGGAATCGGCCTATCTGAAGCCCAATTTCTCGTCGAGCAAGAACGGTTCGCAGATCTCCGGTTCGACCGTGGTGTTCTCGCTTTCCGCAGCGTTCTGATCACTCGGCCTTGCGGGGCAAACGGGGGGAGGGCCGGCCGGGC
>NZ_BAAILP010000142.1:27075-42914 GCF_054589055.1 Novosphingobium sp. 11B
CCGCGAACAGCAGCACCGTACCGTCGATGATGAGCTGGGTGCGGCCGGCATTCCATCCGCGCGTGCGATAAAGCCATAGCACCAGCGCTCCCGAGCCGCCCGTTGCCGCCCCATGGCGGGCGAGGGCGAGCGCGCCCATGCCGATGACGCTGCCGCCGACGGCCGCTGCAACCGGGTCGCTCACCCGGGCGATGTCGATGCCCATCGGGGCCAGGGCGGTCATCGCGAACAGGCCGAGCGTCACCACGGCGGTCTTTATCAGGAACCGCCAGCTCATCGAGCGCAAGGTGATCGCCATCAGCGGCGCCGAGATCAGCGCATAGAGCAGGCCCACCGGCCAGCCCGTCGCATAGCTGAGAACCAGCGCGACACCCGCCACACCGCCTGTCGCGAGCCCTGCCGCGCGCAGCAGCACGAGCCCGACCGCGAGATGGATCGTGCCCACGAAGAGGGCGTAGATGTCCTCGCCGTGCCCGTGCGGGGTGGGCGAGGGTGCGTTGGAACTCGTCATTGCAGTCATGCCCCCTGCTTCAAAAACACGAAAGGCCGGAAGCGCCCTTCGGCGCCCCGACCTTTCATTCAACCGGTAATGCATCCCCCCGCGATCGCTCTTTTCAAAGCCCGACCACAGGGGAGGGCAAAATCAGGCGCTTTCCTTCTTGCGGCTCTGCTTCTTGCGCTCGTTCGGGTCCAGGTGGACCTTGCGCAGGCGGATCGACTGCGGGGTGACTTCGACCATCTCGTCGTCGTCGATGTAGGCGATGGCCTGCTCGAGCGTCATCACGCGCGGCGGGGTGAGGCGGATGGCGTCGTCCTTGCCGGTCGAACGGAAGTTCGTCAGCTGCTTCGACTTCATCGGGTTCACTTCGAGGTCGTCGGTCTTGGCGTTCTCGCCGATCAGCATGCCCTCGTAGATCTTTTCCTGGGGCTTGATGAACAGCACGCCGCGATCTTCGAGCGAGTTCAGCGCGTAGCCGACCGCTTCACCGGTGCAGTTCGAGATCAGCACGCCGTTCTGGCGGCCCTCGATCGGACCCTTGTGGGCGTCGTACTTCTCGAACAGGCGGTTCATGATGCCGGTGCCGCGGGTGTCCGAAAGGAACTCGCCGTGGTAGCCGATCAGGCCGCGCGAAGGGGCCGAGAAGGTGATGCGGGTCTTGCCCGAGCCCGACGGACGCATGTCGGTCAGCTCTGCCTTGCGGCGCTGCATCTTCTCGACGACCGTGCCCGAGTGCTCGTCGTCCACGTCGATCACGACGGTTTCGTAAGGCTCGGTGCGGCCGCCCTTTTCGTCGGTGCCGAACAGCACGCGCGGACGGCTGATGCCCAGTTCGAAGCCTTCGCGGCGCATGGTTTCGATCACGACGCCCAGCTGGAGTTCGCCGCGACCGGCGACTTCGAAGCTGTCCTTGTCGGCCGATTCGGTGACGCGGATGGCGACGTTGGTTTCCGCTTCGCGCATCAGGCGATCGCGGATCATGCGGCTGGTGACCTTGTCGCCTTCACGGCCCGCGAGCGGCGAGTCGTTGACGGCGAAGCGCATCGCCAGGGTCGGCGGATCGATCGGCTGCGCCTGGATCGCCTCGGTGACCGAAGGATCGGCGATGGTGTTCGACACGGTCGCCTTTTCGAGACCAGCGAGCGCGATGATATCACCGGCGCGGGCTTCTTCCACGGGCACGCGGTCGAGGCCACGGAACGACAGCACCTTGGTGGCGCGGCCCACTTCGACGACCTTGCCGTCCATGTCGATGGCGCGGATCGGGTCGTTGACCTTCAACGTGCCCGACTGGACGCGGCCGGTGAGGACACGGCCCATGAAGTTGTCGCGGTCAAGCAGGGTGGCGAGGAACGAGAACGGCGCGTCGACGTCGAGGTTCGGCGCGGGGACGTGCTCGACGATCTTTTCGAACAGCGGGGTCAGGTCGCCTTCGCGGCGGTCCGCATCGTAGCTGGCGTAGCCGTTGCGGCCCGAAGCGTAGAGGGTCGGGAAGTCGAGCTGCTCGTCGTTGGCGTCGAGGCTGACGAAGAGGTCGAACACTTCGTCGAGCACTTCGGCGTGGCGGCCGTCGGGACGGTCGATCTTGTTGACGACGACGATCGGCTTCAGGCCGAGGCCCAGCGCCTTGCCGGTGACGAACTTGGTCTGCGGCATCGCGCCTTCCGAGCTGTCGACGAGGAGAACCACGCCGTCTACCATCGAGAGGATGCGCTCCACTTCGGCGCCGAAGTCGGCGTGTCCGGGCGTGTCGACGATGTTGATGCGATAGCCGTTCCACTCGATCGAGGTCGGCTTCGCCAGAATGGTGATGCCGCGCTCCTTTTCGAGGTCGTTGCTGTCCATCGCGCGCTCTTCGATGCGCTGGTTGTCACGGAACGTGCCGGACTGGCGGAACAGCTGGTCGACGAGGGTGGTCTTGCCATGGTCGACGTGCGCAATGATCGCGATATTGCGCAAGGGAAGCGGGGCGGACATTGTTGTTCTCTCTGTACGAGGGCCGGAGGCGGGCAGCCATCGTGTGCTGCACCGCAAAATTGCCGCGCCCTTAGCCGATGGCGGGCATTTCGGCAAGCGGTGTGCGCCGGGTCGGGGAATCGACGATCGGGCGAAAAGCGTGCCGTGCGCCATGGCGTGCCGGCCGATATCGTACTAGGGGCTGGTCGATAGGGCATTTCGGGGACGTCGCAAGGGTCCTGCCCGGCGGCTGTGCCGCGCTCTCCCGTGGGCTTTCGCGCCCCGCCCCATGAAGAAAGCCCATGTCGTAACGATGGAAGCATCCGGCCCCACCCTTGAAGACCTCGGTTGGAATTCCTTCTTCGCCGATCAGCTTTCGGCCGAGGAGCAGGCGGGCGAGGTATGCCCCGTGCGTGTGATGGCGGTTCATCGCGGCATGGTGGACATTGCCGGAAGCGGCCTCAGCGGCATGATCAATTCCGCCCTGCCGCTGTCCGAGGGGCCGGAGGACCGGGCGGCCGTGGGCGACTGGCTTATGGTGGACCGGGAGCGGCTGGAGCCGGTGCGCATCCTCGATCGGATCAATCTGTTCAAGCGCAAGGCGCCCGCCGACCAGCGCCGGCTGCAGCTGATCGCGGCCAACGTCGATACGTTGTTCATCGTGACCTCCTGCAACCAGGATTTCAACGTCGCGCGCCTCGAACGCTATCTGGTGATGGCGCGGGAGGTCGGGGTGAGGCCGGTGGTCGTGCTCACCAAGGTCGATCTGGCCGAGGCACCCGAGCGGTTCCTTGAGGCGGCACGCGCGTTGCAGCCGGATCTGGAAGTCGAGATGGTCAATGGCCGCGATCCGGCCAGCGTCGGGCGGCTGGCCCGGTACTGCGGCAAGGGCCGGACGGTAGCCCTGCTGGGCTCGTCGGGCGTGGGCAAGTCGACGATGATCAACGGCCTGCGGGGCTCCGACGACATCGAGACTCAGCCGATCCGTGAAATCGACGGCAAGGGTCGGCACACGACGACGGGGCGGCAACTGTACCCGCTCGACGGTCCCGCCAAAGGTGGCTGGCTGGTCGATACGCCCGGCATGCGCGAGTTTCACCTGCCCGACGCCGCGACCGGCATCGCCGAAGTGTTCGACGACATAACCGCGCTGACGCAGGCGTGCCGTTTCGGCAACTGTACCCACACCACAGAGAAAAGCTGCGCGGTGCTGGCCGCACTGCGGGACGGCACCCTCGAGCCCAGGCGGCTGGAACGCTGGCGCAAGCTGCGCGATGAAGACGCCGACAGTACCCAGGGCGGCGGGCGACGACCGGCCTCGGCCGGCGGCAGAAGAAGGAAAAGACACGATGGCTGACCTGTATCTCAAGGCACTGGAATCCGAACGCCGCAGCCTTTGGGCGGAATGCCGCCTGAAGGGTCTTGCCAAAGGAACCCCCGAACGGCTTCGGATCGCCGAACTCGACAAGTTGCTCGCCGAGCACAAGGCGAAGAAGGCCGGCTGAGGAATGTGGCGACGGCGCAACAGTGGCGCCAAATGTCCGCACCTGTTCACAGGTCTTCATTGTGAGGCGCCCCGGAACCGCATAACCTGAACCTCTTACGCTTTGCGGCGAGCTTTCCGCGCATCACGATGCGGGCCGTCGCGCAGGAAGGGACAGGGGACCAGATGAAAGGTGTTTTGGCGGGCATCGGCGCGCGGGGTACGCGTATCTTCACTGAACGCAGGATCGCATTGCTGGCGGGCGCGGCATTCGGGCTTGCGTGGGCGCCCACAGCGATGGCGCAGGACGCGGCGCCTCAGGCTGCCGACGAACAATACACCGACACCATCATCGTCACCGCCACCAAGCGCGAGCAGACGCTGCAGGACGTGCCCGTCGCCGTCTCGGTGACCAGCGGAGCGACGCTGGAACGCGCGCAGATGCGCGACCTCAAGGACCTGCAGACTTTGGTGCCGTCGCTGCGCGTCAACCAGCTGCAGTCGAGCGCCAATACCAACTTCTATATCCGCGGTTTCGGCAACGGCGCCAACAACGCCGGTATCGAGCCTTCGGTCGGCCTGTTCATCGACGGCGTCTACCGTTCGCGCTCGGCCTCGATGATCGCGGACTTCCCCGATGTGGAGCGCATCGAGGTGCTGCGCGGGCCGCAGTCCACGCTGTTCGGCAAGAATGCCTCGGCGGGCGTGATATCGATTGTTACCAAGAAGCCGCAGTTCCAGTTCGGCGGCAATGTCGAGGCCAGCTACGGCAACTACGACGCCGTAGTCGTCAAGGGCACGGTAACCGGGCCGCTGAGCGAGAACGTCGCATTCAGCCTCGCGGGCGGGCTCAACAAGCGCGACGGTATCGTCAGGGATCTGGCTACCGGCGAGCGCACCAATGAGCGCGACCGCTGGTTCGGGCGCGGGCAGCTGCTGTTCGACAACCATGACGGCCTCGAACTGCGGCTGATCGGCGATTACGGCAAGATCGACGAGAACTGCTGCGCGGTGGTGAACTTGCGTCAGGCGACGCCGACGGCGGCGATCTTCGCGCTGGGCGGGGCGGTCAACCAGCCAGGCGAGAGGTACGACAACATCGTCTACAACAACTTCGAATCGTCCAATAGAATCGAGAACTGGGGCGTTTCGGGCCAGCTGGACTATGATCTGGGCGCCACCAAGCTGACCTCGATCACCTCGTACCGCCGCACCAATGCGCTGACCAATCAGGATTCGGACTTCTCCAGCGCCGACCTGCTGGGCCGCAACTGGCAGGACCTGCGGATCAAGACCTTCACGCAGGAACTGCGCGCCAACTTCGAGGTGGGCGAGAAGATCACGGGCCTCATCGGCGGCTACTATTTCAACGAGAAGATCGACCAGAACAACGAGGTCTTCTGGGGCGACGATGCCCGGCCTTACGCCAACCTGCTCGTCCAGAGCCTCTCGGGCGGGGCGCTCAGCGTGCCCGCGCTGGAGACGGCCTTCGGCGCCTACGAAGGCAATCCGGCCAAGTACGCCGGGCAGTTCTTCGCTTCCGGCACCGGCCTGACCGAGGCCTACAAGCTGAAGAACGAGGCGTGGTCGATCTTCGGCCAGCTCGACTTCGAGGTGGCGCCGGGGCTGACGGTGACCGGCGGTCTCAACTACACGCACGACAAGAAGCGCTTCGCCACCAACACGACGTCGGATGACGTGTTCTCCTCGATCAATTTCGACGATCCGCGCTATTCGGCGTTCCGCCAGCAACTGCTGCTTGGCGGGGCGCTCCGTTCGGTGGGTGTGGACCCGACCAACCCGGCGGCGATCTTCGCCTTCGCGACGAACCCGCAAACCGCGCCGATCTATCAACAGCTGGTCGGCTTCGCGAACGGCAATGCCAACAATCCGGCGGCAAACCCGCTCAATCCGCTGCGCGCGCTGCAGTATTTCCCGCAGTTCATGAACGTGCCCAACGCGGTCGAGCCGGGCAAGGTGAGCGACGGCGACTTCAGCTACACCGCGCGCGTCGCCTGGGACGTGACGCCCACGGTCAATTTCTACGCGGCCTGGGCGACCGGCTACAAGGCGGCCTCGATCAACCTGTCGCGTGATAGCCGCCCGACCCCTGCCGACCTCGTCGAACTGCGCGCGCAGGGCCTGGCGGTGACCAACCTGACCTCCGGCAGCCGCTTCGCCAATGCCGAGAATTCGACGGTCTACGAGGCCGGGATCAAGGGCAACTGGGGGATCGTCTCGGCCAACGTCGCGGTGTTCAAGCAGGAGATCAAGAACTTCCAGTCGAACATCTTCACCGGCTCGGGCTTCTTCCTGGCGAACGCGGGCAAGCAGTCGGCGTTCGGTATCGAGTTCGAAGGCTCGGCGAAGCCCATCGACCAGCTGACGCTGACGATGGCCTGGACGTACCTCGATCCGAAGTACGACACGTTCCAGCTTTCGGCCTTCGGCGACCTTTCGGGGACGACCCCGGCGGGCGTCCCGCCCCTGTCGGCGACGTTCTCGGCCGAGTTCGTGCAGCCCGTGGGAACGCGCGGGGACCGGATCATCCTGCGCGGTGACTATCACTACGAATCGCAGTTCCGTCTGGTCGAGGGCCTGCCGGGCCTCGTCGTGCGCGACAGCGCGGGCAACGTCACCGACGTATCCGCAGCGCTCGCCGCCGCGCGAGAGTTCAAGCAGGACATCAACGACATGAACGCCTCGCTTACATACGCGATGGCGAACGGGCTGGAACTGACGGTCTGGGGCCGCAACCTGCTGAACGACCGCACCATCCTGCAGATTTTCGACAGCCCGGCACAGCCCGGCTCGATCTCGGGCTATCCGAACCAGCCGCGCACTTACGGCGTGGCGGCGCGCTACCGGTTTTGAAGCATTTTCAAGCCGGCCGTGCGCGGTCGGCGGCTCGGAAAATGCGGCATGATAAAGCCCGGAGCGTGTGAAGCGCGTACCCGCCGTGTCGTCTCTGGGAGGAGGTACGGCAAGAGAAGCGGGGCGCGGACCTGAAAAGGGGCGCGGGAGGCTCGGCCTTCTGCGCCCCTCTTTCTTTACGGCTTCGGACGGCGGAACAGAAAGTCTTTGTAATTTCCCGATTTAAATGTGAACTTGCGTCGCATTGTCAGGCTGGGCAGGCCGCAAAAATAAGGGGGAATGCATGATTCCGTATGGTGGCTTCTGGTGGCGCGTGCTCGCCTACATCCTCGACGCAATTATCCTGCAGATCGCGACTTCGATCATCGGCGGCATCTTCGGCGTCGGCCTCGCGCTGCCGCTGACGGGGCTGGGCGCGGGTGAGAACGCGGCGTTGGGCATGATGATGTTCGGCATGATCGGCGCGTCGCTGGTGATCAACTGGCTCTATTTCGCGATCATGGAAAGTTCCAAGCTGCAGGCGACTGTCGGCAAGCTGGCCGTCGGCGTGGTCGTTACCGACCTACGGGGCGAACGGCTGACTTTCGCGCGTGCGACCGGGCGCTACTTCGCCAAGATCCTGTCGAGCCTGATCCTGTGCATCGGCTACATCATGGTCGCCTTCACCGAGCGCAAGCAGGGCCTGCACGACATCGTCGCCAGCACGCTCGTCTACAAGACGCGCGATCCCAGCGTGCTGTTCGACAACCGCGAGGTCTTCGCCTGATTTCCAATCGCGGGAATGACCAATGAGTGGTGAGGGTAGAGATCGGCTTCTAAAGCTCGCGCAGCGCCCTTGCCGGTTTCGCCCGCAGCAGCGGCAGCGTTCCGGCAAGCGCGAAGCCGAGCACCAGCAGCAGCCCGGCGGCCAGCACCGCCAGCACGCGTGGCCAGTCGGGCAGCCAGGCGAATTCGAACAGCTTGACGATCACCGCCCAGGCCATCGCGCTGCCCGCGCCCAGCGCGACGAGGGCGAGCACCACGGCGAGCAGCCCGTACTCGGCCATTTGCGCCGCGAGCAGCTGCCCGCGACTGGCGCCCAGCACGCGCAGGATCACGGTGTCGTAAGTCCGGCTCGCCCGCGCCGCCGCGATCGCGCCGAGCAGCACCGCGAGCCCCGCCAGCACCGCCACCGAAGAGGCCGCGAGGATCGCCGCCGACATCTGGTCGAGCAGCGCGCGGGCATCGCGCAGCAGGCTCCCCGTCTCGATCACCGAGGTCGAGGGGAAGGCGCGCACCAGCCGGGGCAGCAGGCCCGCCGTGGACGCGCCTTTGGGCACCTCGATAGTCGCGGCGAGGTTGTGCGGGGCGTCGGCCAGCGCATTGGGTGAGAATACCAGCACGTAGTTGAAGCCCAGACTGTCCCAGTCGATCCGGCGCAGCGCCGCGATGCGCGCGGTCTTCTCGACGCCCAGCACGCCCACGGTCACGTAGTCGCCGACCTTCAGGCCGATCGCCTCGGCCAGCCTCTCATCGACCGAGACAAGCGGCTCGCCCCGGTAGAACTCGGGCCACCACTGGCCGGAGGTGACGCTGCTGCCCTCGGGCACGCCGACCGAGTAGGTCAGTCCGCGCTCCCCGCGCAGCGCCCAGGCGCCATCGGGCAGGTCCTTGCCGAGGCTTGCCACGCGGGTCATGCGATCCTTCGGTCCATAAGCGAGGATGCGGCCGCGCAAGTTCGGGACCAGCTTGAGCGTGGCGTGCGGGATCGTCCGCTCGACCGCGTCGGCGAAGGCATCGGCCTTTTCCTTCGGCACGTCGAGCACGAAGAAGTCGGGCGCCCGCGCAGGCACGGTGCGGCGGATATTGGCGTCGAGGCTCGTCTGCACCGCCGCGATCAGCACGAAGGCGGAAAGTCCGAAGCCGAGCGCCGTGACCAGCGCCCCGGTCTGCGCGCCCGGGCGGTGGAGGTTCGCCAGTCCCGCGCGCAGCATCGGCCCGCGCGGTCTCGGCAGGCTGGCGGCGAGCTTGCGGATGCCGAGGCCGACGAGCGCCAGCAGGCCGAGCATCGCGGCCGAGGCCCCGAGGAAGCCCAGCGTCACCAGCGGCTGCGCGGCGTTGAGCAGCGCCAGCGCGACGATGGCGGCAAGGCCGAGGCCGACCGGCAGAGCGAGCGCCTTGCGGTCGGCCGTGAGCGGCGCCACGCGGGCACGCATCAGCGCCATCGCGGGCCAGCTGCGCGCCCGCACCAGCGGCGGCGCGGAGAATATCAGCGCGACCAGCAGGCCATAGGCCGCCGCCGTCGCGAGCGCCGCGGGGGAGACGGTGAACCCGGGCTCGACCGGGAGCAGGCTCTGCAGCGCCGAGGCGAGGAGCGGGGTCACGAGCACGCCTGCGGCGAGCCCTGCCAGGCTGCCGACCAGGGCGGCCGCGCCGACCTGCAGGAGATAGATGCGCGCGATGTCGCCGCTGGTGGCGCCGAGTACCTTCATGGTTGCGATCGAACTGCGCCGTGCCTCCAGATAGGACGAGACGCCGCCGCCGATGCCGATCCCGGCGATCACCAGCGCGGCAAGCCCGACCAGCACGAGAAACTCGCCCATGCGGGTGACGAAGCGCTCGGTCGAAGGCGAGGCTGCCAGCCGGGTGCGGGTGTCGAAGCCGTCGCCGAAGCGGGACTTGAGGGCGTCGATCACCGCTTCGGGATCGCGCGCGGGGTCGGCGAAGCGCACCCGTACGACGCTGCGGTACATGGCGCCCGGCGCGGTCAGCCCGGCGCTCGCGGGAAGGTCGA
Organism: Novosphingobium sp. 11B; assembly: GCF_054589055.1. Classification (NCBI taxonomy): domain Bacteria; kingdom Pseudomonadati; phylum Pseudomonadota; class Alphaproteobacteria; order Sphingomonadales; family Sphingomonadaceae; genus Novosphingobium; species Novosphingobium sp. 11B. Next base: position 36,661 of record NZ_BAAILP010000142.1, read on the forward strand.
GCGGCACCACGGCGGTGTCGCCCAGCGCGAAGCCCTCGCTCATCTGCTCGGGGTCGGTCGCGATGATGCCGCCCACGATCACTGGCACGCCGCCGATGGCGATGCGCTGGCCCTTCCCGGCACCGAGGCGGGCGGCGGTGCCCTTGGCGATCCATGCCGTGCCGGGGGCTGGGGCGCCGACGCGGCGGCCGTCGGTCAGTTCGAGGCGGCCGTAGAGCGGCCAGTTCCCGTCCACCGCCTTGAGCGCGACCGGCGCGGTGGCGTCTCCCTTCGTGGCGATGGCCTGCATGCGTTGCCCGCGCGAAACCCGGCCGAGGCGCGAGAGCGCCGCATCCTCGTCCTTGCCGAAGGCGCGCTGCCAGACTCTCAGTTCGATGTCGCCGCCAAGGATTTCGCGTCCGCGTGTTCCCAGCTCGCGCTCGATCGAGCCGGTCAGCGTGCCGATCGCGGCGATCGCGCCGACGCCGAGGAACAGGCACACGAGGAGCAGTCGCAGCCCCTTGAACCGGGCCGAGAGGTCACGGCGGGCGAGTGTCCAGGCGGTCCGCCAGGGGAGGGCGTCAGCCAAGGTGTTCGCCTGCCCGTATGTCGCTGGCGATCTGGCCGTCGCCGATGGTCACTACGCGCTCGCAGCGGTGGGCGAGGCTTTCGTCGTGGGTGATGATGAGCAGGGTCGCGCCGGTCTCGGCCCGGCGGGCGAAAAGCAGGTCGATTATTGCCGCGCCGGTGGCTGCATCGAGGTTGCCGGTCGGCTCGTCGGCGAAGACCAGCGCCGGGCGGGGAGCGAGGGCGCGGGCGATGGCGACGCGCTGCTGCTCGCCGCCGGAAAGCTGCGCGGGATAGTGCGACAGGCGATAGCCCAGCCCGACCGCCGTGAGTTCCGCTTCGGCCCGCGCGCGGGCATCGGGCATTCCCGCGAGTTCCAGCGGCGTGGCGACATTTTCCAGCGCGGTCATCGTCGGCAGCAGATGGAACGCCTGGAGGACGATGCCGATCCTGCCGCGCCGCGCCCGGGCAAGGGCGTCCTCGTCCATCCCCACGAAGTCCTGTCCGGCGACCTCCAGCGTGCCCGAACTGGCGCGCTCCAGCCCGCAGAGCACCGCCATCAGCGACGACTTGCCCGATCCCGAAGGACCGAGCAGCGCCAGCGTCTGGCCCCGGGGCACGGAAAGGTCGATCCCCTTGAGGATTTCGACCGCACTATCCCCGGAACCCAGCGTCAGGCGCAGGTCGCGGGCCAGAATGGTGTCGTCGGAAGCGGGGGAAGGAGTGCCGGAAAGGGCGGAGCGGGCTTGGGCAGGGCTTGTCACCATCCCCATATGGGATAGCACCAGTGCATCCGACAAGTCGGTCCCTTCAGGAGAATGCCTTGCGCCTCGTTTCTCTCGCTCTCCTTGCCGCCTCCACCCTGGCGCTTTCCGCCTGCGACAAGGCCCCGGCGCCGCCCGTGCAGGAGAGCCGGTCGGCCGTCGATGCGCCGCCGCAGATACCGGTCATGGGGCCGGAGCGCAGGATACTCGCCTTCGGGGATTCGCTGCTGGCGGGCTACGGACTCGAGGATGGCGAAAGCTACCCCGACCGGCTCGAACAGGCCCTGCGCGCGCGCGGCGTCAACGCGCGCATCGCCAATGCCGGGGTTTCGGGCGACACCACGGCGGCGGGGCTGCAGCGGCTCGACTTCACGCTGAAAAGCCAGCCTGCGAAGCCCGAACTGGTGATCATCAGCCTCGGCGGCAATGACATGCTGCGCTCGCTGCCCCCGGCCGAGACGCGCGCGAACCTGGAGAAGATCCTCCAGCGGTTGCGGCAGGAGAAGATCGGGGTGGTGCTGCTCGGAATGCTGGCGGCGCCGAACCTGGGCAGGGACTACGCCTCGGGGTTCAACCCGATCTATCCGCAGCTGGCGGAGAAGTACGGCGCGGTGCTGGTGCCGTTCTTCCTCCAGCCGGTGATCGACAAGCCCGATCTGATGCAGGGCGATCACGTGCATCCTACGGCCATCGGCATAGACGCCATCGTGGCGGCGACGGTGGATGATGTGGCGGATGCTTTGCCGAAGAGGTGAATTCCGCGCCCACCCCGTCCGGCTAGGTCCTGCGGACCAAGCCTCCCGGCCCTCCCGCTTGCGGGAGGGCGTAACTTCGCTTCTCCCCTCCCGCTTGCGGGAGGGGCCGGGGGTGGGCCTTTCTAGACCCGCCGCACCGTCCCCGCGCTGACCTCCCATACCGCCGCTTCCGCTGCGATCGCCTCGAACGGCGCGAGTTCCGTTCCCGTCAGCCAGACTTGCGCGGAGCCCGCCCGCAGCCGGTCGAACAGCGCCTCGCGCCGCAGCGGGTCGAGATGCGCGGCGACCTCGTCCAGCAGCAGCAGGCGCGGGCGGTTCTCGCCATCTGCCTCCAGCAGCTGCGAATGCGCGAGAGTAATGGCGATGAGCATCGCCTTCTGCTCGCCGGTCGAGCATTCCGCTGCCGCTTGCCCTTTGCCCGCCATCGTCACCGCCAGTTCGTCGCGGTGGGGGCCGGTGAGGGTGCGCTGGGCCGCCCGCTCGCGCGGCCGCCCGTCGCGCAGGGCGATGGCAAGCGCACCGGCCTCGACCGGGCCGCCGGGCTGGTAGGTCAGCGAAGGGCGCGCGAAAGGCGTGTCGGGAAGCCGAGCCAGCGCCGCCTCCAGCCGGGTGACGAGGCGCGCGCGGGCCGTCGCCACCAGCGCCCCGGCCTCGGCGATCTGCACCTCGATCGCGTCGAGCCAGTGCGGATCGGGGGAACGTTCGTCGGAAAGCAGGCGGTTGCGCTCGCGCAGTGCCGTCTCCAGCCGCGCCGCATGGCCGGCATGGGCCGGCTCGATCGCCAGCACCAGCCGGTCGAGGAACCGCCGCCGCGCGCCCGCGCTCTCGACGAAGAGGCGGTCCATCGCCGGGGTCAGCCAGCCGATCGAGAGCCATTCGGCCAGGCTCAGGGCGGATGCCTGCGCGCCGTTCACCTGCACAAGCCGCCGCCCGGGACGCTCCGCCGCGACGCCGGTGCCGAGGCGGACGGGCTCGCTCCCTTCCCCCTGGCCGGGCATGCGCAGTGCAGCGTTCACCGCGAACCCGCCGTCGCCGTCCTGCGCGGGCACGTCAACCAACTGTGCCCGGCGCAGGCCGCGTCCGGGCGCGAGCAGGCTGATCGCCTCCAGCACGTTGGTTTTACCGGCGCCGTTCTCGCCGACCAGCAGGTTGAACTGCGCCGTGCCTTCCACCGCGGTCTCGTGGTGGTTGCGGAAACGGGACAGGAGGATGCGGTCGAGCATGGTCGGCGCGGCCTAGAGCATTTTCAAGTCAGGTGGAAACACCTGACGACTCGGAAAATGCGGCAGCCCTGTAAAAAGCGCGGCTCAGCGCCCTGCTCACAACGTTCAGACCGATTTTGCCTTGGCGAAAGGCGAGAAATCGAGATTGTCGTCGAACACCTCGACGCCCTCGCGCTTCTTTAGCCAGCCGACGACGACGTAGGTTACCGGCGTCAGCACCGCTTCCCACAGCACCTTCATGCCCCAGTTGGTGACCATGACGGTCAGCACCTGCTCGTGCGTCCAGGTGCCGAGGAAGGCGATGGGATAGAACAGGGCGCTGTCGGCGGCCTGTCCCACCACCGTCGAGCCGATGGTGCGCATCCACAAGTGCTTGCCGCCAGTCATCAGCTTCATCTTGGCGAGGACGAAGGAATTGACGAACTCACCCGCCCAGAACGCGGTCAGCGAGGCGAGGACGATGCGCCAGGTCGAGCCGAACACGGCCTCGTAGGCGGCCTGTCCGGTCCAGCCGGAATCCGGCGGCATGGCGACGACGACGAAGCTCATGAAGGCCATGAAGATCATCGCGAAGAACCCCGCCCAGACGCAGCGGCGGGCATTGGCATAGCCGTACACTTCGGTCAGCACGTCGCCGATGACGTAGCTGACCGGGAAGAACAGGATGCCCGCGCCGAACGTCACGCCGCCGATATTCGCCAGCTTGGACGCACCGATCAGGTTCGACAGCAGCAGGATCGCGACGAAGGCCGCCATCACGTAGTCGAAATAGCGGAAGTGCCGACGGGCGCCGGTAAGGCCGTCGATGCGTGACAAGGGGCGGGACAGAGGCGATGGAGCGTCGGTAGCGGCGGTCATTGCCTGTGCGTAACGTGGCTTTGCTGCAGCGCAAAGCACAAGTTTGCGCCGCCAGCGGTTTGCGCCGCGCGGTAACCACGCTATGGGAAATCCGGCGCGCGCCCGTAGCTCAGCTGGATAGAGCACGAGCCTTCTAAGCTTGGGGTCACAGGTTCGAACCCTGTCGGGCGCGCCATTGTCTTCGGAAATGGTCGCCCTGCTTCCCGGATTGAGTGCGAACCGTGTTCGAACGGGCGCGCCATTTCCCCTTAATCGATGATCAACCAATCGGGCGTATGTCCTTCGCATGACCCGCACCGTTCTTCCCCGGCGATCGCAGCGACGCTCCGTCGCGCTGGCCGTTCAGTGCCGCACGCAGAGCGGTCTGCGGGATGACGGCGAGATTTCCGACATCTCGGTGGAGGGCTGCTGCCTGCGCATGCGCGGCATCTATTTCCGCGTCGGCGCGCGCCTGATCGTGCGGCCCAAGGGGATGGAAGGCATGTCGGGCGTGGTGCGCTGGGTCAGCAGCGACCTTGCCGGGGTCGAGTTCGACCGACCGCTCTACGGCCCGGTGCTCGAGCACATCGCGGCAACGCACGGATCGCACGCGAGCGCCTGAGCGATAACGTCGCCCCGGCGAATTCTCGTTCATCTGGTCGGAAAGTTCTGGTCAAGCCGATCCGGCGCCCCACACACTCCCGCGAACAGACCGGCACGCCATCGCCGGCAAGTTCAAGCATGGGGAGAGAGCGCTTGGCAGCACCTGTCGGACCGGAGGGCGACGCCCCCAACCATCCGCTTGCGGTACGCATGGGCGTGATCGCGGGCGTATCGCACAACGTCGTCGTCGGCACCGTCATGGGCTCCTTCGGGCTGATGCTGGCCTCGGTCGAGCAACGCCTCGGCGTCAGCGCAGAAGAGGCGGCGGCGGGCATTCCGCTGGTGCTGGTCGGCTCGTCGGTGCTCGCGCCTTTCGTGGGCGTGCTGATCGCCAAGGTGTCGCTGCGCCTGCTGCTGCTGATCGGCGCATTACTGACGGTGGCAGGCTATCTCACGCTGGCCTGGACGCAAAGCTACGCCCTCTACCTGCTGGCTTACGGGCTTTGCTTCGGTCCCGCGATGAGCGTCGCCGGATCGATCGGCCCGGCGACGCTGGTGGGACGCTGGTTCAACCGCAATCGCGGGCTGGCGCTGGGAATCGTCCACTTGCCCGTGGTGATCGCGGTGGTGCCGTGGACGCTGGAGCGGGCGCTTTCCGCCGTCTCACCGAGCATGATCTACCTGTCCATCGGCCTGATCGCGGCGGCGCTGCTGCTGCCGCTGGGGCTGCTGGCGATCGATCATCCTCCGGGGCACGCCGAGACGCTGGCGCCCGAACCCGATGCGAAGCGCACCGCCGACGGATCGTTCAGCGTCGCGCAACTGCTTGCGCGGCCGCGTTTCTGGGCGATCTCGCTGGCAGCGGTGGCGAGCATGACGAGTTCGGTGCTGCTGGGCTCGCTGCTGGTGCCGATGGGCTTGTCCTGGGGCTTCACCCGGCCCGAAGCGGCGCTGCTGCAGTCGATCATGTCGCTCGTCGGGATCGCCGGCTCGATACTGTTCGGCTGGATCGCCGACCGCATCGGCGGGGCGAGGGCGCTGGCGCTTATCGGCTTCGACTGCGCGGTGCTATGGGCTCTCCTGTTGCAGCACCCGCCGTTCTGGATGGCGGCCCTTGTGATCGGCCTCATCGGTATGCACGGTGCAGGCGCGATCCCCACGCTTGGCAAGGGGCTGACCGATTCGTTCGGACAGGCCAGTTACAGCCGGGGCTTCGGGCTCAACACGCTGATCGGGCTGCCGTTCATCGCGGTCGCCGTCGTCGGATCGGCGCGGGTCCATTCGGTGACCGGCAGCTACGACGGGGCGATCGTGGCGATGGCCGTGTTCTTCGTGTCCGCCATCGCGCTCGGTCTTTACGCCGCGGGCGGGGCGAAAGTGCCGCAACAACTCGCGGCAGCATAAGTGCCCCGTCGTCCCGGACGTGATCCGGGACTGCTGGCCGTGAGCAGCCCACCTTGCGCCAAGGCGCCTCGACGAGAGTCTCCGTCTAAAGACTGCCACCGGTCCCGGATCACGTCCGGGAC
>NZ_BAAILP010000143.1:0-12307 GCF_054589055.1 Novosphingobium sp. 11B
CGGACTTGATCCGGGACCGGTGGCTGTCTTTAGGCGCGCGCGCTCGGCAGGGCGCCTGCAGCCCGGTGGGTTGTTCACGGCCAGCGGTCCCGAAGCAAGTCCGGGACGACGAGGACGTACGCAGGCCATTACGACAACCCCGTGATTTGCGCGCCTTCGCCAGGCCAGAGGCGCAGGCTCAGCACGCTCGCATAAGGCAGGTCGAAGGCCCAGACTTGCGGCTGCTCCATGTGGAACAGTACCGCCAGCGCCGCGCGCATCGCGCCGCCGTGAGTCAGTACGAGGCTCGGCACCGTGATCCCCGCCAGCGCCCGCTCCACCCGCGCGCGCAGGGCCGACCAGCGCTCGCCGCCGGGCGGGGCGTGGGCGTCGGGATCCTGCCAGAACCGGGCATAGGCGGAAGGGTCGACCTCTGCGGCGGCAAGGCCGGTCCAGTCGCCGAAGTCCAGCTCGCGCCAGTCGGGATCGATGTGGTGCTCCAGTTCGCGCGCGGCGGAGATGCGTGCGGCGGGATCGTGGGTGCGCGAGAGGTCGGAGGATATCACCCGATCGAACGCCAGCCCCTCGGCGCGCGTGACGCAGCGGGCGATCTCGGACGGCAATGCGGGCTCGTCCCGGTGGCCCAGAAGCAGGCCCGGTCTTGCCGGGGCGCCGTGGCGCATCAGGTGGAGCGCGAAGCCGCTCATGCCTTATCGGTCACCGCCGCTTCGTCGAAGGTCGCCATGTGGTTGTGCGTCGCCAGAGCGCCGCGCACGATCGGCACCGCCAGCGCCGCGCCGGTCCCTTCGCCCAGCCGCAGGCCGAGGTGGAGCAGCGGCTCCAGCCCCAGCTTGTCCAGCAGCCGCACATGGCCCGCCTCGGCCGAGCAGTGTGCGGCGATGCAATGATCGGTGAAGCGCGGGTTGTCCCGCAGCAGCGGCAGGATCGCGGCCGAGGCGATGAACCCGTCGAGCAGCACCGGCACCCGCGCCAGCCGCGCGGCGAGGATCGCCCCCGCCATCGCGGCGATCTCGCGTCCGCCGAGAAGGCGCAAGGTCTCGAAGGCGTCGATGGCGGCGCCGGAATGCAGCGCCACGGCCGCCTCCACCGCCACCGCCTTGCGCGACAGGCCGAGGTCGTCGATCCCGGTGCCGCGTCCGATCCAGTCCTGCGCGGAGCCGCCCAGTACGGCGGCGCAGAGCGCGGCGGCGGGCGTGGTGTTGCCGATGCCCATCTCGCCCACCAGCAGCAGCCGGGTATCGGCGCCCAGCGCGGCGGCGCCCCGGTTAAGGGCGTCGAGGCATTCCTCCGCGCTCATGGCCGCCTCGCGGGTGATGTCGCCGGTCGGCCGGTCGAGATCGAGCGCCACCACCGAAAGCCGCGCGCCGCAGGCCGCCGTCAGGGCGTTGATCGCCGCGCCGCCCGCCTCGAAGTTGGCGACCATCTGGACGGTGACTTCGGGCGGGTAGGCGCTGACGCCCTGCGCGGTGACGCCGTGGTTTCCCGCGAAGACGACCGCCTGCACCGGGTCCGCCTCGGGGCGCTCGCTGCCCTGCCATCCGGCCATGAACACCGCGATGTCCTCCAGTCGGCCGAGCGCGCCGGTCGGCTTGGTGAGGCGGGCCTGACGGTTCAGCGCGGCGGTGCGGCTGGCCTCGTCGGATTCGGGCAGCGCGGCGAGGGCAGCGGCGAAGGAGGCGGGATCGGCGAAACGGGTCATGTGCAGACGTAGCCTTCCGGGGGCGTGCGGGTGATGAAGTGGCCCTTCACGCCTTGCGGCCATTCCTTGAAGGGGACGCGGCCGTGCTCGCTTTCGGCGTGGCGCGCGGCATATTCGAGGATGGCGCGGGCGGCGTCTTCGTCCGGCGTGAAGTCGCCCAGCACGTAGCCGACTTTGCCCGGTGCGCGGATGTGGACGGTGCAGTGGCGGCTGCAGGCGAAGAGGCAGGGCATGGCCTGGATCTGCACGCCCTGCAGTTCGGGGTCGGCGGCCTGAACGCTGCGCATCGCCGCTTCGAGCAGGGCGCCGCCCCGCTGGCCGGTCTCGTCCTCGCGGGCGTCGGCGGTGTGGCGGCAGGTGTTGCAGACGACCACCGAAGGGCCGGGAGGTACGGGGGTCAGCATGGGGGTGTCACCTTGGTATTGGTGGTGAGGCCCACCCCGCTGTGGTTGAAAAACTGTCCGTCATCCCCGCGAAGGCGGGGACCCATCTGATGCCGTCGCAAGAGGCGAAGTCCGGAGATGGGTTCCCGCCTTCGCGGGAATGACGACGATACAATCACAGGCGGTCGCGTTCCGGCCGGCAGGTCCTCCCCTCCCGCTTGCGGGAGGGGCTGGGGGTGGGCCTTTTCGGGTTGGGCCTTCCTTGTCATCAGAACCGGCTGCGCACGCCGACGTAGACCGTCCGTCCCAGTGCGGAATAACCCGCCGCCGTCTGGTAGTCCTTGTCGGTCAGGTTCTCGACGCGGCCTTGCAGCATCAGGTTCTCCTTGATCCGCACTTGCGCGCGAAAGTCGATCAGCCAGTAGTCGTCCAGCTTCGCGGTGCCGGTGGCGGCGTTGAAGGTCTCGCCCGAGTAGCGCGCCGCGACGCTGGCGCGAAGCCCTTGCGGCAGGTCGATGCCCGCTTCGGCATTGGCCATGTGGCGCGGTACGCGCTGCAGCTGGCGGCCGTAGGTGGACGAACCCTCGGTGCGGTCCTCGGCGCGGGTCCAGCTGTAGTTGCCCTCGGCAAACAGCACGCCCAGCTTCGCCGACGCGGCGAGTTCCAGGCCGCTGGCCTTGGCCGTCTTGACGTTGGCGTAGTAGCCGAAGCGCGTGGTCGTGGTGCCGGGGATGTAGCACGCGGCGGGCAGCGTTCCACTGGTCGGGCAGTAGGCGAAGTCGATCAGGTTGTCGGTGTCGCGCTGGAACCAGGTTGCGGAGAGGCGCAGGGCCTCGCCGAAGTTCTGCTCGGCGCCCACTTCCCAGCCCTTCGCCTTCTGCGGGGCGAGGTCGGCGGTGCCGTAGGCGCTGTACATCTGGTAGAGCGAGGGGGCTTTGAAACCCTCGTCATAGCTGGCGCGCAGCACCGTGGCGCCTCCGTTGGGGGTATAGGCCGCGCCCGCGCTCCACACGGTCTGCCCGCCGAAGCGCGACTGGTGATCGTAGCGCGCGCCGCCGTCGAGGGTGAGGCCCTTGACCGGGCTCACGCGCAGTTCGGCGTAAAGGCTGTCCATGTCCACCGAGTAGGGCGTCAGCGTATAGGGCGTGGCGGAGTTCGTCGGCGAGGCGGTGGTCATCCGCTGCTCCTCGCGCTCGGCGCCGAACACGGCCTGGATCGCGTCGCTGAAGGTGTAGGTGCCCTGGTACTCGTAGCGGCGCAGGCGGCCGTGCGCGTCGAAGGTGATCGCGCGGATCGAGCGGGTGGGGTCGAAGTTCTCCCGGTCGGTGACGTTCTGCAGCACCGCGACGCGGTTGACCAGCTTGCCGTCCAGCAGCGCGAAGTTGAGGCCCGCGTAGCCGGACCATTCCTTCGTGGTGCCATAAGCGAGGGTGTCGCCTGAAGTGCCGTCGAAATCGTTCTTCCCGTCGGCCCAGTAGCCGCGCAGGTCGAGGCTGACGCCGGGGGCGACGCGCACCGTGACGGTGCCGCTGGCGGCGCTGCGCTGGAAACCGTCGGCCTCGGTCCCGTTCGCGCGGGCGGAGATACCGTCGGTGGTGAAACGCGAGGCGGAGAGGCGCCAGTCGATGAGGTCCGAGGTGCCGCCCACGCCCGCGCGGGCGGAGACGGTGTCATGGGTTCCCGCCTCAACGGCGAAGCTGCCTTCGAGCCGCTCGGTCGGGCGGCGGGTGCGCACGTTGACGACACCGCCGGTCGCGTCGCTGCCCCACAGGATCGACTGCGGCCCGCGCAGGATCTCGATCCGGTCGACGTCGTCGAGCAGCAGGTTGGAGAAGCCGTAGCCGCCCGCCGTCGCCGAGGGGTCGGACAGGCGCATGCCGTCGATCACCATGACGGTCTCGCCCGCATCGGCGCCGCGGATGCGCAGCGAGGTGGTGGTGCCGTAGCCGCCGTTGCGCGACATCGAGACGCCGGGGGTGCGCAGCAGGGCATCGGTCAGGGCGATGGGTTGCAGGGCGACGATCGCGGGCTCGCCCAGCACGGTCACGGTGGCGGAGACGCGCTCGATCGCGACGGGGGTGCGAAGCGCGCCGACGACGATGTTGTCATCTTGCCGAGTGTCGCCGTCGGTATCGCCAGGTGCCGTTGTGGTATCGTTGGGTGCCGCTGTGTCGGCGAATGCCGGAGAGGCCGAAGCGAGCAGTGCGATAGCGGCGGTGGTAATGATAAGATATTGTTTCACTTGTATTCCTTCATGCGAACGGCGGTGCTCCGTCGGCCGGTGAAGGATATTGGGACAGTGGGCGCGGACAGGCAGCGCAACACCTCCCGCAAGCCCCCTCAGGCCGCCGGAACGATGGCTGTCGTTGCGCGAGGAATGCACTTCCCCCGTTCGTCCGGCACACCCTGTCCGGTCGAAGAACGACGGCGACGGGCAGGTCTCCTGGCTCACGGGTCATCGCCGATTTCGGCCGCCTTCTCAGGGGCTTGCGCCCCCAATGGCATGTGGCAGAACGGCTCTCCGCTTACAGTTGCAGGGGCAGCCCGGGTATCTCACCCGCGTTCCCTTTCAATCCCCTCGCGGGGAACCTGTCGCGGCGCGGCAAGTATCGTGCGCCGGGGCGCCGCGCAAGAGGCCAATGCTTGCGCCGACCTGCCGGAAACCATAGGTGCGGGATCGATGGACACTCCGCGCCAAGACGATGCCCCCGCCTGCCCGGCGTACCTGGTAAGCGCCCCGTCCTCGGGTCAGGGCAAGACGCTCGTGACTGCGGCATTGGCCCGAAGGCACCGCAATGCGGGCAGAAAAGTGCACGTTTTCAAGGTTGGACCGGACTTCCTCGACCCCATGGTGCTCGAAGTCGCGAGCGGCGCGCCGGTCCATCAGCTCGACCTGTTCATGTGCGGCGAGGCGCAGTGCCGCGCCCTCCTGCACGAAGCGGCGCGCGAGGCCGACCTGATCCTCGTCGAAGGCGCGATGGGCCTGTTCGACGGTGACCCCAGCGCCGCCGACCTCGCCGAACGCTTCGGCTTTCCGGTGCTGGCGGTGGTCGATGGATCGGCGATGGCGCAGACGTTCGGCGCCCTGGTCCACGGCCTCGCGACCTACCGGCCGGGGCTGGAGGTCCATGCGGTGATCGCCAACCGCGTCGGCAGCGCGCGGCACGCGGAATTGCTGGAGCAGGGCGTGCCTGCGTCGGTGAAGTGGCTGGGCACTTTCCCGCGCGAGGCCGGAGTGACGCTGCCCGAGCGGCACCTCGGGCTGGTGCAGGCAGCCGAGGTCGCGGATCTCGACGCGCGACTGGATCGGGCGGCTAGCCTGCTGCCTGATGCCGTGCTGGACCTGCCGCCGCCGGTGAGCTTCCCGGCGCCCGAGGTCCCGGAGGAAAGCCCCAATCTGGGGGGTTTGCGCATCGCCATCGCGCGGGACGAGGCTTTCGCCTTCATCTACCACGCCAACTTGCGATGGCTGGAACGGGCAGGCGCGCAGCTCGCCTTCTTCTCACCGCTTCATGACGCGCGATTGCCCGATTGCGAGGCGATCTGGCTCCCCGGAGGTTATCCGGAACTGCATCTGCAGACGCTTGCCGCGAATGCGCCGATGCTGGAAGCGATCCGGGCGCATCATGCGGCGGACAGGCCGATTCTCGCCGAGTGCGGGGGCATGCTCTACGCCTGTGCATCGCTGACGGACGTAGAGGGGTATCGGGCCGATCTGCTCGGATTGCTGGAGGGGCACGCCGCGATGCAGCGGCGTTTCGCCGCCCTCGGCATGCAGCACATCGCGCTGCCGGGAGGGACCTTGCGCGGGCACACGTTCCATTATTCACGGCTGGAAACCGGGCTCGTACCGGAGGCTCGCGCCAGCACGCCGGACGGGCGGGACGGGGAAGCGCTCTATCGCGTCGGCTCGCTCACCGCGAGCTACATGCACGCATACTTCCCGTCCGCTCCCGAAGCGGCGGCGCGGTTTTTCGTTCAGGCTTCGACCAGCGACTGACCTTTGGGGAAGTCGGGGTCCTTGCGCGGATCTTCGCTGGCCTCGACGATGCCGGGTTCGGGCACTCGGAAGACCTTCGCCGCGTCCGCCTTGTCGCCGAGGTTCTCGCTCGAAGACAGGCTGATAAGCCAGGGCGAGAGGAACAGGCCGACGATGATCGGCGAGAGCCAGATCGCCGTCGTCATGTCGAGGAACGCCGTCGCCGTCAGGCCCGCGCCGAGCAGCAGATGCTCACGCAAGTCGGGCAGGACTTCGCGCACGGTGATGCGGCGGGCATCGCGGGTCTGGGTGTTCCAGCCCGCCGAGATGCCCAGCAGCAGCCCGAGCAGCGCCTTGGTCTGTGTCATCATGGTGATCGGTGCGAGCAGCATCGCCAGTACCGTCTCCAGCAGGACCGAGCGCACGGCCGCGAAGCCGCCGCCGAAGCTGCGGCGCCGCTCGCCGTCGGCCAGGACCCAGATCAGCCCCATGATCTTGGGGCCGAACAGCAGCATCACCGTCAGCGCCAGCACGCTTGGCGGGGCGAGGGTGACGAAGCCGCCATCGCCATGCGTCGCGACCTGGCCGATCATCGTCAGGATCAGCAGCAGCCAGCCCGGCGAGGTGAGGTAGGCCGATGCGCCGATCAGCAGGTGCAGGCGGCTCGCCCAGTGCAGGCCCGAGGCGCCGAGGAGTTGGAGGTGCTGCAGGTTGCCCTGCATCCAGCGGCGGTCGCGGATCGCCATGTCGATGATCGTTGGCGGGAATTCCTCGTAGGAACCGCCGATCATGACCATGTGGACGGCCCAGCCACGGCGGCGCAGCAGGGCGGATTCAAGCATGTCGTGGCTGAGGATATGGCCGCCGAAGGGCGCCTTGCCGGGAAGCTCGGGAAGACCGCAGGCCTCGGCGAAGGCGCGGGTGCGCACGATCGCGTTATGGCCCCAGAAGTTGGCCTCCGAGCCCGACCACCACAGCAGTCCGGCGCTCGCGATCGGGCCGTAGGCCTCGCTCGCGAACTGCATCCAGCGCTGGAACAGGGTTCGCGCGTTGGTGATCATTGGCACCGTCTGGAGCAGGCCGATCGAGGGGCGCTCCTCCATGATCGAGGCCATGCCCACGATCGTCTCGCCGCTCATCATCGAGTCGGCGTCGAGGATCAGCATGTTCTCGTAGGCGCCGCCGAAACGCTTGACCCATTCGGCGATATTGCCGGGCTTGCGCGCGATGTTCTTCTCGCGGCGGCGGTAGTAGATCTTGATCGGCGCGTGGTCGGCCAGTTCGTGCCAGGCGGCTTCCTCGCGCTTGCCGTGGAAGGGGTTGGAATCGCTGAGGACGAAGAAGTCGATCCACGGCGCGCCGCCGGCTTCGGCGATCGAGTAGGCCATGGCGCGCACGCGGGCGAAGACTTCCTCGACGCCCTCGTTGTAGACCGGCATCAGCACGGCGGTCTTGTGGCGCAGGCTGGAAGCCGGGCTGGGCAGCGCGGTGAAGCCGGGATGCTCGCCGGTGATGAGCTTGAGGAAGCCCATCGTCGCGGTGACGAAGCCGAACGAGATCCAGCAGAACAGCGGCACGAAGAACACCAGCAGCAGCGCTTCGACCCAGTCGAGCCCGTCGCGCGAGAGTTCCATGCGCACCGTGCTCGATGCGGCGAGGCCGATGGCGGCGGTGAGCGCGAGCAGCAGCAGGCGCTTGACCAGCATCCCGTGCGGCGCGGTTTTCACCTCGCGTGCGCCGGGCGGATTGCCCCACAAGTTCTGGATCGGCATCGCCATGGGCGATTCGGCCGGAAGCATCGGCGAATGGTTCATCGGCGTCGCACTCACGTTTCAATGGCCTTGATAACGGTCTCACTGAGCGCGGAGTTGCCGCGCTTGAGGAAAAGACGGAACTGGGGCTGGGTCAGGGCGGCGGATCGCACGTCGATCATCGCCCTCCAGCGCCCGTCCGAGCGCGCCACCGGATAGGCGACGGAGGAGACCACCGCAGCCTTGGGCAGGTCGGTATCGGGCGTGACGCCGCTGGTCCGGTCGAGGCCCGCCAGCGCGGGACCGGAGAAGTCGAACACGAACTTGCGCACGCCTTCCAGCGGCGGCGAACCCGGACTGCCGCCGGGGCCTTCGAAGACATCGACGCAGCGTGAGCCGCCATCGATGGTCGGGTCCTTGGACGTCCAGGTCAGTCGATAGGCGAAATCGCGGCGCTGCCCGGCCTTCGCCGGACGGTCCGCACGCCAGAACAGCGCGATATTGTCGAGCGTCTCACTGTTCGTCGGCATTTCGTAGAGGCCGACCGCGCCCGCGCCCCAGTCTCCCTTGGGCTCGACCCAGAGCGAGGGGCGACGGTCGTAGAATACGCCGTCGTCCTGATAGTGATCGAAAGCCTGATCACGCTGGAGCAGGCCGAAGCCCTTTGGCGAATCCGAACGCAGCGCATGAAGCCGCGCCACCGCGGGATTTTCCAGCGGCCGCCAGACCCGCTCGCCATTGCCCGACCAGATCGCGAGGCCGTCCGAATCGTGGATTTCCGGCCGCCAGTCGCCGCGCGCGCGGGCGGGGCTCGACTGATCGTACCAGAACATGCTCGAAGCAGCGCCGAGGCCCAGTTGCTTGACGTCCTTGCGCAGGAACAGCGCCGCAGTGACGTCCTGCGTCACCCCGTTCGCCGTCTTGCGGCAATCGAAGGCGTAGGCCCCGGCAAGGCTCGGCCCGTCGAGCAGGGCATGGATGCGCACGCTGTCGGCGCCGGTCTGCTCGATCCAGAAGCGGGTGAAGTCGGGAAACTCCTCGCCGGTGGCAAGGCCGGTGTCGATGGCGATGGCGCGCGCCGAGAGGCCATACTGGTCGCGGTCGCCGGAGGAGCGGAAATAGCTCGCGCCCTGAAATGCCAGCCAGTCGCTGCGGCCGGTCGCGTCCATGACGCGGAAGCCCACGGCGTCGGTGTTGTGACCGCCGACGTACAGATCGCTGGTATCGACGATCGCGCGCGCCTGCCCGCCCTCGACCACCGCGATCGTCACTGGTTTGGGCGCGGTGCCGCGCACGGCGGGGAACAGCCGCACGTTGCCCGCGACCATCGGCGCATCGCCGTAAGTCAGCTTCCCGGCCGCATCGTAGTCGGCGGCGGCGCGCGTGGATTCGGCGATCGGCGCATAAGGCTTGCGGGCGAGATCGCGGGCCTGTGCCACCAGGCGATCCCACGAAAACGGCTCGGGCGTACCGAGACGCCCGCCCGTCGCGGCCTTCACCCCGTCAGGCAGGGCGCTTGCCGCTGCGAGCGCCGCCATCAGCCCCATGGCCGTGCGGCGCGACATCTGCGCGTCGTCGTTCAGAATGCTGCTTACCCTTGTTGCCTCGGATTTTCCGTCGAATGCCCATACGCACGGACGCGGCAATTGTTGCAGGAGGAACCTTTCATCCGCCTGACTGGCCGCCTCCGGCCGTCGCGTCCCGCCAACCGATGATCGCGCGATCGCCGGGTTTGAGGTCGTTCGCGAAGACTTCGGTGCGCTTCCCGTCGCTGGCGCCGACGGTGACGTAGACCCGGCGCGGCTCGCCCCCGTCGAGCACGAAGATGCGCTCGCGCCGCTGCGGACCGCGCGCGCCCGGCTCGAATTCCAGCGCGGCATTGGGGACCAGCAGCACGTTCTGCCGCTCGGGCAGTTCGATCTCGACGGTGGCCTTCATGCCGGGACGGACTTGCGGGCCGGGCTTTTCGATCGTGAAGACGGCGAGCGGGGGCGTGGTCTGCGGCGGCGGAGATACGCGCATCAGCGTCAGCGTTGCCGACTGCGGCGCGTCGGGCAGGGTATCGAGCCGGATATTCGCGAGCGTTCCCGCCTTGATCGGCTCTGCCCTGTGGGTGTCGAGCGGCACCTCGATCGTCAGCGGGGCGATGCCCTGCGCGATCGTGAAGAGCGGCTGGTGATCGCCGATCATCTGCCCTGGTTGCGCATGGCGCATGGTCAGTATGCCCGAGAACGGAGCGCGCACTTCGGCTCCGGCCTTGCGCGTCTCGTCTTCCTTGAACTGGATCTGCGCGGCCTTCACTTCGGCGCGCGCCGCCTCTACGCCAAGGTCCGCGCGGCGGGCATCGGCACGGGCACGCTCGATCTCGTTAAGCGAGGGCGCGCGGCCGCCCGAACGACGCCATACGCTCTCGAACCGGGCAAGGCGCGATCCGGTATCCTGCGCGGTGACTTGCGCCGCTTCAAGGGCGGCCTGCGCCGCAGTCAGGCGCGAGCGGCCGACTTCCACCGCGCCCTTGATCTCACCCGCGTCGATCATGGCGAGCAGTTCGCCCTGTTCGACCGCGCCGTCGCTCTTGCCGGATACCCAGGTCACGCGGCCGGGCAGCGCAGAGAACACCGTCACTTCGCCGGCGCCGCGAATCTGCCCGCGTTCGGAGATCAGCGGCGTCAGGTTCCCGCGCTCGACCGGGGTGGAATAATACGGGGAATCATCCCCGCTCACGAAGCGCACGAAGAACGTCATCGCCCCCAGCGCGGCGATGGCCAGGATCAGCAGGCTCAGCCAATGGCGGAACACGCGGCGCGGCGCGGCGCCGAGCAGGGCGTCGAGCGGGGTATGCGTATCGTGTTCAGTCACAGCCGGCGGTCACCGTTATCGTGGGGCCTGTCGCGGAAGGATCGGGTGCAACGACCGGTGCAAGACCTTCGCGCGCCCAGCTCCCGTCCTGCCCGGACCAGAGATCGAGGGTCGCCGTCACCCGGGCCGCGCGCGCATCAGCCAGCGCGAGTTCGACCGCGAGCGCGGCGGCTTCGGTCACGTAAAGCGTGGAGAAGGCCCCGGCTCCCTCGCGGTAGGCGGTACGCGCGTCACGGACGGAGCGGCGCGATTCCTCCAGCGCCTGAGTCAGTCGGGCTTCCCTGAGGACGGCATCGGCCAGAACAGCCCGTTGCGGGTTCTCCGGTGCGGCCGAGGCAAGCGGGTCTACCGCAGGATCGGGAAGCGTCCCCGGGGTGCCGAGCTTCGCGACAAGGGCATCGGGCTGATCCCCGACAAGGCGGGCCAGTTCGGCAATGGCCTGATCGAGCCGCCCTTGCGCGAACCCCAGTTCACCCTGCGCGGTCTCGTCCTGCGAACGGGCGAGCGATCCGTCGATCGCCGGAACGAGCCCGGCCTCACGGCGGAACTGGGCGACTTCCGCATTATCCTTGTACTGAGCCCGCAGATTACCGCGCAGCGCGACGTCTTTCTGCAGGCGCCGCACTTCGACATAGGCAAGCGCGATCTGCCGCGCGAGTCGTTCCCGACGCGCCGATACCCGGTCGACCTTCTCAGTCCTGATCTGCGGGTCGGCGTTCACGCTCTTGTCGCCGAACAGCCGCCCCAGCTTGGCGCCGATGCGTTTGGCGTCGTGCTCGGTCTGGTAATCGTACTGGCGCAGCGAAGCGATCCGGCAGATGACTTCGGGGCTGGTATCGAGGCCCTGCTGTATCAGTGTCGCCAGAACGGGGTCTCCCGCCTCGCGCCACCATGCGGGGGCCGCGGGTACGACAGGAGTCTCGGCGCCGGCGGCAGGGGCCGGGGCGCTGGCGACGTCCTTCGTGGTCTCGGCGCATCCTGCACAAGCGAGCGCGAGCGCCATAAGCGCCGCGCCGCCCAGTCGCGCGCGTGGTTTCAACATTCTCGACACGTGCATTCCGATAGCACCTGAGCCCCGCGAAGCAATCATGCTGCGATAGCGAACGCAGGAATGCCCGACTGGTGGCAGGGAGCGACGGGAGATTCGCGCTTTTATGCAGGCTGAACGGGGCGATGCTGCGCGGTAAGAGGGGTTATGTAATTGCAAAGGCGCAGGAAACCGGGGTTTTTGGTGTTTGATGAACTTTTTTTGAAATTAGTGTTTGACCGACTCACTTGGTGGCCTTAGAGGCCCGTTCACCGCAGCGGACCACACGGTTTTGCATCGGTCGCCAAGCACTGACGGGCACCAAGCTCTCCGAGGTTAAAGCCGGGGACGACGGGTTGTCCGGGTTTGTTGTCTGGTGGTTCTTTGACATTGTAGGTTTATGATGAAGGGACATGTGGGCGACGGCGCCTGGTCTCGTGGGTCTTTGGGCCACGGGTACCAGTTTAAAGCAAGCCGATGCCAATACATGTCCTAACGTAACCATACGTTTTACATAGTGCAGGTATCGGCTCCCGGAGTTCGGTGTTTGCGGTTGGCGGCCTTTGGGTCGTGCCGTATTCGCTGTGACACAACTTGAGAGTTTGATCC
>NZ_BAAILP010000144.1:0-245 GCF_054589055.1 Novosphingobium sp. 11B
ATGGCCAAGGCCTTCGCCGAGATGGAAAGCAACGATGACGCAGCCAGTCTCAGCCACGCAGAATGGCTGGCACTGCTGCTCGACCACGAGGCCACCTACCGAAATGACAGGCGCCTCGCTCTGCGCTTGCGACATGCCAAGCTGCGACACCGCGCCGTGCCCGAGGACGTTGATTACCGAACGCGCCGCAGTCTTGACCGCCGGCTCTTCGAGACGTTGCTCGCTGGCGAATGGATATCCAGGCA
>NZ_BAAILP010000145.1:0-4769 GCF_054589055.1 Novosphingobium sp. 11B
CAGCGAAGGCTGGGACCGCTGGAAAATCTTTAGGCGTGAGCCAGCGTCAGGGCACCTCGACGATAGGTTTCGCCTCAAGCACTGCCAGCGGTCCCAGCTTTCGCTGGGATGACGGGTGCTTGTACGCCCTGGTGCGGTGTTACTCGGTCAGGCTCGGCCCGAGCGAGGGATCGAGGTCGCGCGGGCGCACCAGATGCGTCAGCCGACCGCAGCCTTCGCGCAAGTCAGACCAGTGCTCTATGTCCAGTTCCACCACCGCATAGGCAGCGGTGGGGAACTTGTCCTCGACCACGTCACGCAGAGGGCTGGACCCATCATCCGGCACGAGGTCGAAGATCAGATCCTCCAGCCCCGGATTGTGCCCGACCAGCAGGATCGAGCGCGGGTCCGTTTCCTGATCCTTCAGCACGTCGATCAACGCTGCCGAACTGGCGAGGTAGATGCGCCGGTCCCAGGTGACGGGCGGCGTCTCTCCGGCCGCTTCACCGGCAAGCTCGATCGTCTGCGTCACGCGCACGGCGGGCGAGGCGAGGATGTAGCGCCAGCCTACACCGTGTTCGAGGATGTGCTTGCCCATGACACCCGCCCCGACCCGCCCGCGCTTGTTAAGCGGGCGGTCGAAGTCGCGCAGACGGGCATCGGTCCAGTCCGATTTGGCGTGACGGAAGATGCCGAGGATTTTCATGGGGCCAACTCTACAACAGCGGATCAGGATAGCGACTGCGAGTCTTCCGCCCGGTCCGCTGCGGCTCCTTGAGCATGACCGGCCACGCGCTGTAAAGCCTCCTCCAGCGTAACGCGCCGGATCGGCGTCCCCGCCGGGAAGGCGGAGAGCAGGCGCGAGGGGAATGCGGGCGAGAGCACCACGAAGTGCCCCCGGTCCTCGCGGCTGCGGATGAGGCGGCCGAAAGCCTGCGCCAGCTTGGCGCGGATCAGCGTGTCGTCGTAGGCGCTGCCCCCGCCCGCCAGGCGCCGGGCGCGGTGCAGGATCGTCGGGCGCGGCCAGGGCACTTGCTCCATCACAACGAGGCGCAGGGAGTCGCCCTGCACGTCCACCCCGTCGCGCAAGGCATCGGTGCCCAGCAGCGAGGCGGCGGGATCGTCGCGGAAGATGTCGACCAGCGTGCCGGTGTCGATCGGATCGACGTGCTGCGCGTAGAGCGGCAAGCCCCCCCGTGCGAGCCGGTCGGCGATGCGGCCATAGACCGCGCGCAGCCGCCGGATCGCCGTGAACAGGCCGAGCACGCCGCCGCGTGAGGTTTCGATCAGACGCCCGAAGGCGGCGGAGAGGGCGGGAATGTCGCCCTTGGGCACGTCGGTGACGATCAGCACTTCGGCCTGCGTCGCGTAGTCGAACGGGCTCTGGTGGATCGACAGGCGCGGCATCACCTCGATGTTCGGCGCACCGGAGCGGGCGATGGCCTTGGCCCAGTCCTCGCCGTCGCGCAGCGTGGCCGAAGTCATGACGACGCCGTGCGCCGGTTCGAGCACGACCTGTGCGAAGGGCTTCATCGGATCGAGCCAGCGGCGGTGAATGCCGATGTCGAATTCGCGCGCCTCCGATCGATCGACGGCGAGCCAGTCGACGTATTCCGGATCGGCCGGGCCGCCCATGCGGTCGAGCAGCGATTCCCAGGCGCCCAGCGTATCGACGCGCCACGTCAGCGAATGGCGCGCACCTTCGATGCGGGCGCGTCCGGGGCCGTCGAGCCAGTCAGGCGGCTCCTCAAGCAGCGCTTCGAGGCGCATGCCGAGGCGGATCAGCGGTTGGCGCAGCTCCGCCAGCGCCGCGCGGGCGCCTTGCGCGATCTCGACGAACGAACCTTCGAGGCTGGCCGCTTCGGTTTCGAGGCCATAGCCCGCTTCCTGCCCGCCGCTTTCGTCACGCGCATAAACCGTGGCGCGCACCGCCGCGAGCAGTTCTTCCAGCGGCCCGCTCGCGGCGTTCTCGGCGATGCGGCCCATCCAGCCGTCGCCGGGGAGCGCCTCTGCGGCCTCGCGCGCGGCGGCGATGGCCTTGGCGCCTGCCTCGTCGTAGCTGGCGACGTCGGCGAGGCGGGCGGAGAGGCCCCGGCGGCGGCCCTTGGACGCCTTTTCCGGGCCGATCACCCAGCGGCGCAACTCGATCGCCTCGGCGCCGGTGAGTGCGGCGGCGAACGTGGAATCGGCGGCGTCGAAAACGTGATGGCCTTCGTCGAACACCACGCGGGTCGGGCGGGAAGCCGGATCGCGGCCGCGCGCGGCATTGACCATGACGAGGGCGTGATTGCCGATCACGAGATCGGCGCCGACACTGGCGCGGGTGGCGCGCTCGATGAAGCACTTCCGATAATGCGGGCACCCGGCATAGACGCATTCGCCGCGCCGGTCGGTCAGCGCCGCGATGCCGCGCTGGCGGAACAGGGTGCCGAGCCAGCCGGGCAGGTCGCCGCCGATCATGTCGCCGTCCTGCGAGTAGGCCGCCCAGCGCGCCACCAGCTGCGCGAGGATCGCCGCGCGTCCGTTAAATCCGCCTTGCAGCGCATCTTCGAGGTTGAGGAGGCACAAGTAGTTCTCGCGGCCCTTGCGCACCACCACGGGGCGGGTGCCGTCGGCGCGTCGCTCGGGCCAGGCGCGGCGGCTTTCGGCGCGGAGCTGACGTTGCAGCGCCTTGGTATAGGTGGAGACCCAGACGGTGCCGCCTGCCTTCTCGGTCCATAGCGAGGTGGGCGCGAGGTAGCCCAGCGTCTTGCCGATGCCGGTGCCCGCCTGCGCTAGCAGGACGTGCGGGCGGCCCGAGCGCTCGCGCGGGGCGAAGGCGTGGGCGGTCTCCACCGCGTAGGCACGCTGGCCGGGGCGTTGTTCGGCAGCGCTGCCGGTGAGGCTGGCGAGCCGCTGCAGGACTTCCTCGTCCTCCAGCACGACCTGCCGAGGCTGGGGGACTTCGGGTGTCTCCTCCCATTCAGGCAGGCGCGTGAACAACCAGCGTTCGGCACGCTCGGGCTTGCGGATGCGCCCCGTCAGCAGCGTGGCCCAGGGCCAGCGCATGCGCACCAGCGACTGCAGCGAGGTCCATGCACCCTCGCGTTCGGACCAGGCCCCGTTCTCGCACATGTCGAGCAGGGCGCCGGCCGCTTCCTGCAGCAGGCGCGGCACATCGGAATCGCCCTCCGGCTCGGCGAGGCCGAGGGCATGGGCAAGGCCCTTGGGGGTCGGCACCACAAAGCGCGCCGGATGGACGAAGGCGTAGAGTTCCAGAAGGTCCAGTCCCGACAGGTCGGGATAGCCCAGCCGTGTCGCCAGCAAGGGTGCGTTGAGGATCAGCAGCGGGGTGTCGGCGGCGGCCATCACCGCCTCGCCCTTGGAAAGAGGGCGGGTGCCGAGGCCCGTCAGATCCTTCTCGCGCAGCCAGCAGCCGCCGTGACTGGCGTGGAGGGCAGGGAGGGGCAGGGCGGCCATGGCCTCTCATTAGGCACGGGGGGCGGAATTGGAAACGCCGGGCTCTCGCGCTCCACGGAAAAAATTACGGCTCGATACAAATTTCCCTCTTGTTGAATTTCACTCAAGATATATCTTAAGGCCATCATGAAGCATATGGAACGAATGATGAGAAACTCAGATTGCAACCACGGCCACCGTCATGGAGGGGGGCGCGGCCGTCACGGTGGAGAGCGCCGCTTCGGGCGCGAGGACATGATGGCAGCGATGGCCGAAGGCGCCGAAGACTTGCGCGCCATGCTTGGCCGCCACGGCGACAGGCACGGCCTGCACGGGCTGGCCCGTGGACCGCTTGGTGGCGGGTTCGGGAAGGGCTTTCCCGGCGGCTTCGGTGGCGGCTTTGAAGGTCGCGGCGGACGCGGTGGTCCTGACGGTCCGCGCGGCGGCGGTCGTCGCAAGCGGCTGTTCGACCAGGCCGAACTGCAGACCCTGCTGCTCGCCCTGATCGTCGAGGCGCCGCGCCACGGCTATGAACTGATCCGCGAGATCGAGGCGCTTTCGGGCGGCGACTATGCGCCGAGCCCGGGCGTGGTCTACCCCGCGCTGATCTACATGGAAGAGACCGGCCTGATCGCCCCCGTCTCCGGCGACAGCGCTCGCAAGGCTTTCGAGGCCACCGCCGAAGGCCGCGCCAAGGCCGAGGCGGATGCGGAGAAGTTCGCCGAACTCAAGGGCCGCCTCGGGGCTCTGGCCGCGCAGCGCGACCGGGTTGATCCCGCACCGGTGCGCCGGGCCTTCCACGCGCTCAAGACGGCGGTGTTCGACCGGCTCTCGACCGAAGGCGCCGACCGCGACTTCATCCTGCAGATCGCGGATGTCATCGACGAGGCCACCCGAAAGATCGAAAGGATCGAGAAGTGAGCACCATCGCCGCGACCGTGAAGACGCCCAATGGCGGCAAATATGTCCGCCAGCTCTGCAAGCACTGGAGTCACAAGCTGGAAACCGCAGTGGACGGCGATAAGGGAACGGTGACGTTCCCCAATGCCGTCACCGTGATGGACGCCGATGCGGAAGGCATCGCCATCACCATCACCGGCGAGGATCGCGACGCGGTGCAGGGCCTGACCGACGTGGTCGCCCGTCACATCGACCGCTTCGCGTTCCGCGAGGACGCGCTGGTCTATGATTGGGCGTGGCGGGACTGAGCGTGCAAGGAGGGGCTGAACGCTCCTCCTCATACGCCGTCATCCCAGCGAAGGCTGGGACCGTTAGCCTGTTATTGCCAACTATCGTCAGGGCGCCCGGCCGAGGGGTTGGGCTTTACGCGGCTAGCGGTCCCAGCCTTCGCT
>NZ_BAAILP010000146.1:0-3974 GCF_054589055.1 Novosphingobium sp. 11B
CGGAAGCGACTTCGATCGCTTCCGGCCCTCCATTGCTTTGGCCATTACCCTGCCGTGGCAGGATGAGGCAGTGTCTTACTGGCCTTCGGGAGTGGTCGCAGCAGCAGCACCGCCTGCGGTCGCTGCGGCATCGGCGCCCGGCTGGCCGCCGGCGGCCGACTGGGTCGCCTTGGCGAAGTCGGCGGCGCTCATGCCCAGAGCCAGCGAACCGTCGGCGCCGAGGCCGAGGTAGGACTTCTTGAGCTGCGCGGCCGAACCGCCGCTGAGGGCCACGGTGACGTTGTCGCCTTCCACCTTGCTGACGGTGCCGAGCACTACGCCGTCGCTGCTCTTGATCGGCGCGTCGGCGACGATCGCGGCATCCTTGGCGGCGGTGTTCTCGGCCTTGGCGCCGTTCACGGCCGATTCCAGTTCGGCCTTGGTCATGCCGATGGTGAGGCCCTTGTCGCGCGTCACGAAGGCATTCTTGGGGAGACCGGCGCGGGCAGTGCCGGTGGAGACGGTGACGATGTCGCCCTGGACGGCCTCGACAGTGCCGACTTCAGCGCCTGCGGCGTCGAAGACCTTGGCGCCGGTGGTCGGGTTGGCCGTTGCGGTCGCCGCTGCGGCGGGAGCGGCAGCCGGTGCAGCGGCCTGAGCCATCACAGCAGCAGGAGCGAGGGCGGCCGCAGCGATGGCGGCGGTGATGAGGGTTTTCTTCATGGCGTACTCCTTGTTTGCGGGACCCGTGGGAGGACGGGCCCGGAACAAGCCCCCCTGAAGGGGCGAGAAATGCGGCCCGGCGAACCCGGGCTGGGGTTACCCCGTCCGACTTTCGCCGGCCCCGCCGCGGCTAAACTTCGCACACGGCAGACGGGGTGAGGGACAGGTATAGTCAGGCAAATCCAGCGCAGGGTGAACGGTTGCGTGTACAAGGGGCGAGTCGAGCCATTCCCGCGATGAGCCGGTCAGCCCTTGTGGAAAACAGCGGATTTCGGCCGTTCTCGCCGTTCGATTGTGGGCGAGTGGTTGTCGGTGTCACCACCAGGCGGTCATCGCTTCCCGAATCCCGATGCTCTGTAACCCGGGGTAGGGTCCGCCTCAGGCGCGCAAGGTGCGAGCAGGGTCTGGTCTTCATGACCGACGATCGCAAAGGTCTCTGCGATGAACACTTCGTCGCGTCGGGCGAAGTCCGGCTTCGTGTGCACAAGTTGACATTCGAGGGGAACATTCGCGCCCTTCGGCGTTTGAACCGGCCGTGGTGGAAGCTCCGGCAGGATGGACGATGCAAGATCAGAACGACGAGGGTGTAGCGCCTTCGGTATGGCGCTATGCCAAGGCTTCGCGCGCGCACGTGGTCGTGGACGCGGCCGATTACTTCGAGGCCATTCGCGAGACGATGGAAGGCGCGCGGCAGCGCATCTTCATGATCGGGTGGGACTTCGATTCCCGCATCCTGCTGACCTCCGGGCGGCGCTGGTGGCAGCGTGGCCGCAAGCGCAAGTTTCCCGCGCGCCTCGGCTCGTTCATGCTCTGGGTGGTGAAGCGCAATCCGGAGCTTGAGATCAGGCTGCTCAAGTGGAACGTCGCCATGCTCAAGTACCTGTTGCGGGGTACGATGCTGTTCGACGTGGTGCGCTGGGCGAAGCATCCACGCATCGACTTCAAGTTCGATGCCGCCCATCCGGTCGGCTGCAGCCATCACCAGAAGATCGTGGTGATCGACGACAAGGTTGCGGCCTGCGGCGGCATCGACATGACCTCTGACCGTTGGGACACGCCCGACCACCTGCCCCGCGACCCGCGCCGCAAGCGGCCGACCGGGCGGCTCTACGGCCCTTGGCACGATGTCACGATGATGCTGGAGGGCGAGGTCGCCGCTACGCTCGGCGAACTGGGTCGCGAGCGCTGGAAGGTCGCCGGCGGCGAAGACCTCGCGCCCTGTCGTCCGCAGGAGGAAACGCCTTGGCCGGAGGGGCTGACGGCCGAGTTCGAGAACGTCGAGATCGGCATCGCCCGCACCCGCGCGGAGTATAACGACTGCCCGCAGGTCGCCGAGATCGAGAAGCTTTTCGTCGAGCAGATCGCCCGCGTGAAGCGCTTCATGTATGCCGAGACCCAGTACTTCGCCTCGCGCGCGATCGCCGAAGCCATCTGCAAGCGGCTGACGGAGGGCAATCCGCCCGAGTTCTTCATCGTCAACCCGGTCACCGCCGACGGCTGGCTGGAGCAGCAGGCGATGGACACCGCCCGCGTCGAACTGGTCGAGACGCTGCAGGCGGCGGATGCCCATGGTCGTTTCCGCATCTTCACCCCCTCCAACGCCGAGGGCGAGCCGATCTACGTCCACGCCAAGCTGACGATCATCGACGACGAGGTGCTGCGCGTCGGCTCGGCGAACATGAACAACCGTTCGATGGGCCTCGACAGCGAGTGCGACGTCTTCATCGACCTTGCCCGGCCCGCCAATGCCCACGTCGATCCCGCCACGATCACCGAATTGCGCCTGCGCCTGCTGGCCGAGCACTGCGGCATCGCCGAAGGTGAAGTGGCCGCCGGGATCGAGCGGCATGGCTCGATGGCGGCGATGGTGGACGCGCTCAATCGCGACGGACCCAAGGCCGGAAAGAAATATCTCGAACCCTTGCCCTTGAAGAACTTGTCGGAAGCTGAAAGAGCACTCGGCCAAAGCGGGGTGCTCGATCCGGAACGCCCCGGCGAAATGTTCGAGCCCATCGCGCGACGCGGGTTGTTCCGGGGCAAGGGACACCTGATGCGTGTGCGCCTGATGAAGAAATTGAGAAGGAGCAAGTCGGATGAGCAGCCTGGTCGGTCCTGATGAGGACAGCCCGCGCCATGACCCCTTGCGCAAGCCGGATGTGCCCGACAACGTTCAGGACGCAATCCGCACGCTGATCCAGTGGGCCGGCGACGATCCGACGCGCGAGGGCCTAGTCGACACCCCCAAGCGTGTCGCGCGCGCTTGGCTGGAATACTGCCAGGGCTATCAGGAAGATCCGGCGGTCCACCTCTCGCGCATCTTCGAGGAAGTGGGCGGCTACGACGAGGTCGTGCTGCTGAAGGACATTCCCTTCCAGTCGCACTGCGAGCACCACATGGCGCCGATCATCGGCAAGGCCGCGATCGCCTACCTGCCGCGCAACCACGTCGTCGGCATCTCCAAGCTGGCGCGCGTGCTGCACGGCTTTGCACGGCGCCTGCAGATACAGGAGCGCCTGACCGCCGAAGTCGCGCAGTGCATCTGGGAACACCTGAAGCCGCAGGGCGTCGCCGTGGTGATCGAGGCGAACCACGCCTGCATGACCGCACGCGGCGTGCGCACGCCGGGCGTCGGCATGATCACCAGCCGCATGATGGGCACTTTCCTGGAGGACGAACGTTCCCGCAAGGAAGTGCTCAGCCTGATGGGCTACTGAATATCGGAGAGGCGTAATGGGTCATGCGCAGGTACTCGAGGGCGGTTGTCGCTGCTCGCGCCTGCGCTTTCGCCTGACGGCGCCTCCGCTGATCGAGGGGCTGTGCCACTGCACCGGGTGCCAGCGAATGACCGCCAGCGCCTTCTCCACCACGATCTCGGTGCCGGTGCAGGGCTTCGAGGTCGTCACCGGCGAGACCGAGATCGGCGGCATCCACGGCGACGAGGCGCATCACCATCACTGCGTCTGGTGCAAGTCCTGGGTCTTCACCCGCGTCGATCCGTCGATGGGATTCGTCAACGTGCGCGCCACGCTGCTCGACGATCGTTCGGTGTTCACCCCCTACATCGAGATGCAGGTGGCGGAGAAGCTACGGTGGGTGGAGACGAAGGTGGAGCGTCGCTACGACCGCTTTCCGGAGCTGGAGGAATATCCGCAACTGATCGCCGACTATGCAGCGTGGCGGGCGGTGCGGTAATTCCGTGGCCCACCACGTTTCGTCATTGCGAGCGTAGCGAAGCAATCCAGGGCGACGTAACACTGCCCTGGATTGCTTCG
>NZ_BAAILP010000146.1:4127-7864 GCF_054589055.1 Novosphingobium sp. 11B
CTTGAACGCCGCCGCGCCTGCGGCCAGAGCCGCTGGCATCCGGTGAGGGCAGGCCGGAGGCGGACAGGCAGATGATCGAGCAGAATAACGGGGCATTTCAGGCAACACCGGCGCGCGTGCGCCTGCTGCTGGCGCTCGTCCCCGCGGTGACGTTGCTGGTCCTGCTGCTGCGGCCGGTGTGGGACGTCGATATCTTCTGGCAGCTCAAGCTGGGCGAACTGATCGTCGATCGCGGCGGCCCGGTGCCGACCGAGCCTTTCGCCGCGCTCCATGCCGGAGAGCCGCTGCCCGCCGTCGCATGGGCCGGGCAGGCGGTCATGGCGACGGTGCGGCGGATCGGCGGCTGGGACCTGCTGCGCGTGTTCGACGCCTTGTGCTGGCTCGGCGGCTTCTGGGCCGTCGCCGCCGCATGCCGCTGGAAGGGCGCTAGTCTGCAGGCCGTGATGCTGGCGCTGGCGCTGGTCTTCGTCGCGGCGCTGCCGACCGCAAGCGTGCGCCCGCAGAGCTTTGCCTGCCTGTGCTTCGGGCTGCTGCTCGCGCTGCAGCGGCTGGACTTGCGGCCGCTGCCGATGGTGGCGTTGGGTCTGCCGGTGCTGATTGCGTGGCAGAACCTGCATCCTTCGGTGAGTGTCGCGGTGGCGGCGCTGAACCTTGCCGCCGGGGCCGGATGGTATCGCTGGACAACCGGCCGCGCCGCCGCTCGTCCATGGGGGCTGAGCGCCCTCGGCGTGCTTTCGGTGGCGGCGATGTTCGCCACGCCCGACGGCGCCTCGATACTCGCGACCTCGGCCGCCAACGCGCAGGCGAGCATAGCCATCGGCGCGAGCGAGTGGTTCCCGATCTGGACACCCGCCAACCATCCCAATGCCCTGCCGGTGCTGGTGGTGACCGTGCTGACGCTCTGGCTGATCGTGCGTCGGGGCGGGTGCGTCGATCTGGCGGAAATCGCCGTCGTCATCGGCCTTTCGGTGATGACGCTGACGGCCTATCGCTTCGTGCTGTTCTGGGCGGTGGCGATGGTGCCGGTGATCGCCCGCGCTGCCGGAAAGGAGGGCGCGAAACCCGCCCGTTCGGAATGGCTGACGGTGCTGGCTCCGCTCGGGCTCGTCGCTGTGGTCACCCCGCTGCTCGCGCCGACGCGCTTCGCGCCGACTCTGCCGCTGAAAGCGGTGGAGCACTTGCGCAAATTCGGGGTGCGCGGGACGGTCTATGGTGATTTCCCGTTCGGCGGCGTCATCATCGACAACGGCTACCCGCACTGGAAGGTCGCTTACGACGGCCGCTACTACCGCTACGCGCGCGAGGAGTGGCAGTACAACGGCGGGATCGAGAACGGTATCGTCCCGCTCGTCGACGTCGTGCGCAAGTGGAACCCGGCCGCCTTCGTGCTCGACGAGGACCACAATGCGCCGCTCGCCGAGGCACTCGCCCGCAGCCGCGCATGGCAGCGCATCTATGCGGGTGAGGGCATCGTCGTCTACGTGCCGCGCATCATCCGCCGCGCGTCACCGGGATCAGCGCCCCGCTGATCGCCCGCGCCTGTGCCGAGGCGAGGAACACGATCACGTCGGCGATGGCCGAAGGCTGCACCCATGTCGCAAAGTCCGCGTCGGGCATGTCGGCGCGATTGCTGGGCGTGTCGATGGTGCTCGGCAGGATCGCGTTGACGGTGACGGCGGTGCCGGAAAGCTCCTCGGACAGCGCTTCGGTCAGCCGGTGGACGCCCGATTTCGACGCGGTGTAGGCGCCCATGCCCGCTGCGGCCTTTCCCGCCGCGCCCGCACCGATGTTGACGATCCGGCCCGCGGCCGAAGCCTTGAGTGCGGGCAGGGCGAGCTTGGTGATCGTTGCGCCGGTCAGCAGGTTCATCGCCTGCATCTTCACCCAGGCATCGATCGAGCCGTCCTCCAGCGTCTCCCAGGTGAAGCCGCCCGCGACGTTCACCAGCACGTCCACCCCGCCATGCGCGCCTGCGACCGTGTCCAGCGCGACCTGGGTGGAGGCCGCATCGGTCAGGTCCACCCCGCCGATGTCGAGCGCGCCGTCCAGCGGCTCATGCGCGGTCTTCGCGAAGTCCACGCGGGCGACCTTGTCTCCCGCCGCAGCGAAGGCCTGCGCCACTGCCTGCCCCAGAACCCCGAAACCACCGGTGACGATAACCGAGCGCGCCATGATCTAACCCCTGAGATGAATTGTTCGCACAAGTGCTACCCGCGCACCCCGCCAAGGCCAAGGTACGAGGCCATTCCACCGCCCCGCCGATACGAAAAGGGCGCCCCTCCGCATGGAAGGGCGCCCTTTTGCCGAATATGCCTCAGGCTCAGAGCTGGCCGAGCATGTGCTCCGCCGAGCTGACCTCGAACGAGCCGGGCGCCTCGACGTTGAGCTGCTCGACCACGCCGTCGTTGACGACCATCGAGTAGCGCTGGCTGCGCGTGCCCATGCCGAAGCCCGAACCGTCCATGGTCAGGTCCACCGCCTTGGCGAAGTCGGCGTTGCCGTCAGCCAGCAGGGTCACGTCCGATGCCTCGGCGGCCTTGCCCCAGGCGCCCATCACGAAGGCGTCGTTGACCGAGGTGCAGACGATCTCGTCGATGCCCTTGGCCTTGAACTCTTCCGCCTTGTCGACGAAGCCGGGCAGGTGCTTGGCCGAGCAGGTCGGGGTGAACGCGCCGGGAACCGCGAAGAACGCGACCTTCTTGCCCGCGAAGTATTCGGAGGACTGCACCGGCTCGGGGCCGCTTTCGCCGACCTTGATGAGCTTTACGTCGGGCAGCGTGTCGCCAACGGAGATGGCCATGGCATTCGTCCTTTCATGACAGCAAAACGGCTTTGCCGCGCAGATATAGGCCGAGCGCCCGGATGGGCAACGCCGCACCTGCGGGAATTTCGATTCGCGCCGTGAGCCGGGCGCCGAGCAAGGCGTGTCGCGGCGGCGTCCGGGGATACGTTCACTCATGCTCTCAAAGGGCGTCCGATGTGGTCATTCGTGATCGTTCAACCGGCCATTTTGCGGGGATTTTCATCGTGAAAATGCGTTAACCGTGGTTCTTCAGATCGCGGTATGCAATCGATGACATTCCCGTTCGGTCAGGCGATTTGCCTGCGGGGAACAGGGCAATGATCAGGATCGGAATCAAGCGGCCGTGGCTGGCCGTGACACTCGCGTGCGGGCTCGGTGCGGCAACACCGGCACTCGCGCAATCGGCAGTACCGGAGGCACCTCATACCGTCGTCGCACCGCCGACGGCTCGCCCGAGCGAGGCGCAGAAGCTGCGCCGCATGGACATCATGCTGATGGTGACCGGCCTGCGATGCCGCACCACGGCGGACGACTTCATGGAGGACTACGGCAAGTTCACCAGCAGCCACATGTCCGAACTCAACGAGGCGAATGCCCAGCTGCGCGCCGAACTCGGCGATGCCGCCGACGCCTCGGGCGGGCCGCTCGACCGCATGAGCGTGGTCATGGCCAACGAGTACGGCGGCGGCCATCCCTGGCTCTCGTGCCACCAGTTGCGCTCGATCACGCAGGGACTCGCCA
This sequence comes from Novosphingobium sp. 11B, assembly GCF_054589055.1. Lineage (NCBI taxonomy): Bacteria > Pseudomonadati > Pseudomonadota > Alphaproteobacteria > Sphingomonadales > Sphingomonadaceae > Novosphingobium > Novosphingobium sp. 11B. The sequence goes on from NZ_BAAILP010000146.1 coordinate 7,672, forward strand.
CGGTGCAGGGCCGCGCAACGCTGGTGGAAGTCGCGGGGCAGCTCTTGGAGCGCCAGCCGCCCATCCTCATGGCTCTGGCCATGCGTTGAACAGAACATATAAAGCTATCTTTATATTTGCCTCGCTGATGCGGAGCGGGTAGGGACGCGGCAGTACCGGCGCCGCTCGCGGGTGGTTTTCCGCGCGCGGCGCC
>NZ_BAAILP010000146.1:7974-21798 GCF_054589055.1 Novosphingobium sp. 11B
CAATCTTCAGGAGTCCCACGTGGCCACCACCCCCGACTACGCCATCACCGACATCGGCCTCGCCGACTTCGGCCGCACCGAAATCGCCATCGCCGAGACCGAAATGCCGGGCCTGATGGCGCTGCGCGAGGAATTCGGCGCGTCGCAGCCGCTTAAGGGCGCGCGCATCACCGGTTCGCTGCACATGACGATCCAGACCGCCGTGCTGATCGAGACTCTGGTGGCTCTCGGTGCGGAAGTGCGCTGGGCCACCTGCAACATCTTCTCGACGCAGGACCACGCCGCCGCCGCCATCGCCGCCGCCGGTATCCCGGTCTACGCGATCAAGGGTGAATCGCTGGCCGATTACTGGGACTATGTCGGCAAGATCTTCGACTGGTCGAGCGAGGGCAATCCCGACCTCACCGCCAACCTGATCCTCGACGACGGCGGCGACGCCACGATGTTCGCCCTGTGGGGCGCGCGCGTCGAAGCGGGCGAGACGCTGTTCGAGCCGAGCAATGCCGAGGAAATCGAGTTCGTCCGCGCGCTGAACGCCTTCCTCAAGGCCAAGCCGGGCTACCTGACCGCTTCGGTCAAGGCGATCCAGGGCGTTTCGGAAGAGACCACCACCGGCGTTCACCGCCTCTACCACCTCGCCAAGGACGGCAAGCTGCCGTTCCCCGCGATCAACGTGAACGACAGCGTCACCAAGTCGAAGTTCGACAACCTCTACGGTTGCCGTGAATCGCTGGTCGACGCGATCCGCCGCGCCACCGACGTGATGCTGGCCGGCAAGGTCGCCTGCGTCGCCGGTTTCGGCGACGTCGGCAAGGGCTCGGCCGCTTCGCTGCGCAACGGCGGCGCCCGCGTCCTCGTCACCGAGATCGACCCGATCTGCGCGCTGCAGGCCGCGATGGAGGGCTACGAGGTCGTCACCATGGAGGACGCGGTTTCGCGCGCCGACATCTTCGTGACCGCCACTGGCAACGAAGCCGTCATCACCGGCGAGCACATGGCCGCGATGAAGGACAAGGCGATCGTCTCGAACATCGGCCACTTCGACAGCGAGATCCAGATCTCGGCGCTCGACAACTACGAGTGGAAGGAAGTGAAGCCGGGCACCGACCTCGTGACCTTCCCGGACGGTAAGCAGATCATCGTGCTCGCCAAGGGCCGCCTGGTGAACCTGGGCTGCGCCACCGGCCACCCCAGCTTCGTGATGTCGGCCAGCTTCACCAACCAGACGCTGGCGCAGATCGAACTGTTCACCAAGAACGACGCCTACAAGAACGACGTCTACGTGCTGCCCAAGCACCTCGACGAGAAGGTCGCCGCGCTGCACCTCGAAAAGCTGGGCGTGAAGCTCACCAAGCTTTCGAAGAAGCAGGCCGACTACATCGGCGTGCCGGAAGCGGGTCCGTTCAAGCCGGACCACTACCGCTACTGATCACGGTTTGATGTCGATGCAGAAGGGGGGTCTCTTTAAAGGAGGCGCCCTTTTTGCGTTCCGCAGTCATTCGAGGTGCAAAAGCCTAAATAATGGCTGATCAATTCTTACATATGAATACGGTGAACGGTCCGATGTCATCAAGGCGGACGAGTGACATCGCGCGGGGTAAACAATCTCCCGGCAAACGTTCGGATTGGTCCACCTGGAGGTGCGCCAACGCGAAATCGCGCGCGGCCTCCTGCCGATTGTTCTTTCCCATACGCACAATGGCTTCTCGCAGGTGATTATCCACCGTCGATGGCGAAAGATCGAGTTGCCGGGCGATCTCCTTTGAGGTCATCCCCTGATTTACCAGGGCCAGGCACTGGCTTTGCCGGCGTGTCAGGCCGTTGTAGCCGCGGTTGTTCGTCATTACCCATGGGGTTCCCTTATGATTTTGGGAACATTGGAAATTTTTATCCGTGAGACACAGTGAAGATTTATTAACTGTTCCATCAAAATGAAAATTCTCTTTTGATGATATAGTCTTATTTCGATTGCCTAGTTATTTTGCCTATTCATTTGGGCAGCCGCAGGCTTCGACGCCGTACCATGCTTTCTCCATATTGTGCGTGGCGATCGGCGGATTGGCCATAGCTCCGGAGGGGTAAGGAAAGGCGGGGGCGTCTTCCTGACCTGCTATCCGTGGGAATCCACTTTCCCACCCGCCCTAACCTGTCGCCGATAATTTTCGTGAATGTCACGCATGATGGACGGGAGGGGCTTATGACGGTGTCGTAAACAAGAGGGCGTGAACGTCGATCCGTCGGCCAACCCGCGTATCTACCGCTTTCGCGCCATCCCCCATTGTCAGGGCCATCCGCGCGCATCATAGCCTGTGGCGATGGAATTCTCGCGTTTCCTGCCTCTCCTGATCGGCCTGCTGCTCGGCGCCTGGACGATTGCCGCAGCCTGGGCGGTGCTGTCCGCGCGTTCGCGCCAAAACCGCGCCGAGGCGCAGTTGCGCTCCGCCCGCCGCCTCGGCCGCATGGTCGAGGAATCGCCCGCGCTCCCGTTGCTGGTGCGCACGGACGGCCGGATCGAGGCTTCTCCGCGCCTCGCGCAGTGGCTGGGGCTGGACGAAGTGCCGCAGTTCCTCTCCGAACTGGATGGAAATGATCGCGGCCTGCCCGCCGAGAAACTCGCCGAACTGACCGAGGCCGTTCGCCGCTGCCAGAAGACCGCCGCGCCGTTCCGCATGGCGGTGACGCCGCATGGCTCCAGCCGCAGCCTTGCGCTGCGCGGGCACCTCGCCGACCCGCAAGTCTCGCCCGGCGGCGCCGCACTGGTCTGGGTCTTCGACTTTTCCGACAGCGAGACCGAACTCGTCCGCCTGCGTGACGAAGCCGCCCGCGCGCGCGGTGACTTCCACGCGCTCGTCTCGCTGATCGAGGCCGCGCCGATGCCGATGTGGTTCCGCCGCCCGGATGGCGAACTGCAACTGGTCAACCATGCCTACGTCGCCGCCGTGGGCGCCAAGAACGCAGACGACGTGGTCGTCAAGGGCATCGAACTGATCGAATCGGTCGATGGCCTCGCCCCGGGACAAGTCGCCCGGAAGGCGGCTGAAAAGGGCATCCCGATCGAGCGCATCGTCTCGACCACCATTGATGGCCAGCGCCGCGCCCTGCGCGTCAGCGATTTGCCGCTGGGGGACGACGGCGTCGCGGGCTACGCGGTGGACATCGAGGATCTGGAGGAGATGTCGCGCTCCTTCCGCGCCTTCCGCGAGGCGCAGCGGGCCTTGCTCGACCAGCTTTCCGCGGGCGTGGCGCAGTTCGACGCCAAGCGGCGGCTCGCTTTCGCCAACCAGCCGTTCCAGCGCCTGTTCAAGCTCGACGGGCGTATCCTCGTCGATCCGCCCGCCTTCGAGCGCCTACTCGATGCTGCGCGCGATGCGGGCCGCGTGCCCGAGGTGCGCGACTTCCCAGCATGGCGGCGCGAGAAGGCGGGCTGGTTTTCGGCAGGCTCGACGCAGGAGGAAAGCTGGACGCTCGCGGACGGCACGCACTTGCGCATCGTCGCCCAGCCGGTCCCTGATGGCGGGCTGCTGCTGATCGTCGAGGATCGCACCGAACAGCTGCGCCTTTCCGCCGTGCGCGACACCCTGCTGCGCACCCGCACCGCCACGTTCGACAGCCTGTTCGAATCGGTCGCGGTCTTCGCGCCCGATGGCCGGATGCAGATCTGGAACCGCCGTTTCGCCGCCGACTGGGGGCTGGAGAGCGAATTCCTTGACACCCATCCGCATGTGGAAGCGCTGCTCAAGAAGATCGCCTCGCGCCTCAAGCGCCCGGTCGAGGCGGAAACCGTAGGCAACGTCGTGCGCGCCGCGACGCTCGACCGCGCGCAGACGGGCGGGCGCATCGGCCTCGCCGACGGGCGCGTGCTGGAATATGCGGGCGTGCCGCTGCCGGACGGCAATGGCCTGCTCGCGGTGCTCGACATCACCGATTCGATGAAGGCAGAACAGGCGCTGCGCGAAAGCAATGCCGCGCTGATCGAGGCGGATGCGATCAAGACCCGCTTCCTTGCCAACATGAGCAAGGAACTGCGCACGCCGCTGACCTCGATCGGCGGTTTTGCCGAGATGCTGGACCTCGGTATCGGCGGCGACCTCAACGATTCCGGGCGCGACTATGTCGGCTCGATCATCGAGGCATCGCAGCAACTGGGCGATCACATCGACAGCCTGCTCGACCTGTCGCAGAGCGAGGCGGGCCTGCTGCCGCTCAAGTTCGAGGAAATCGACCCGATGCCCTTCGTGCGCTCGGTGGTCGAGGAACGGGCAGGGCGGCTGCAGAAGGCGGGCCTCACGCTCGACCTGCAGGCCAAGGGCCTGCTGCGTCCGCTGGTGGCCGACCGGCGAAGGCTGGCGCGGGCGCTGGGGCACATCGTCGACAATGCCATTGCCGCCTCGACGCGCGGCGGGCGCATTCTCGTGCAGCTTTCGCGCCGGAAAGCCGGAGAGGGGGATGCGATCCAGATCCTCGTGCAGGACAAGGGAGCCGGAATGGACAGCCGCACGCTCGCGCGCGCGCTCGATGGGATGAAGGTCAGCGCCGACGGCAAGGTGGAGAGCCGCGACGGCCTCGGCCTGCCGCTCGCCCGCCAGCTGGTAGAAGCGCACGGTGGCAGCCTGCGGCTCGAATCGGAGCCGGGCAAGGGCACCAGCGCGCTGATCGAACTGCCATGAGAGGAACATTGGCATGAGATTGCCGCTGCCAGACCTCGCGGCGATGGACGCATGGGGCCGCAAGCTCGCCGATGCGCTGCTCCCCGGCGACGTGATCGCACTGACCGGCGGTCTAGGCGCGGGCAAGACCACGCTGGCGCGCGCGATCATCGCCGGGCTTGGTCATGAGGGCGAAGTGCCGTCACCCAGCTTCGCGATCATCGAGCCTTACGACCCGCCTGCCGTCCGCCTGCCGCTGGTCCACGCCGACTTCTACCGCCTGAACCATCCCGACGAGGCGCAGGAGATCGGCCTCGACGATTACCGCGAGGGCGCGGTGCTCATCGCCGAGTGGCCCGATCACGCGGGCGGCTTCGCACATGAGCCGGGCTGCCTCTCGATCACGCTGGAAGTTGTCGAGGACGGTCGGATCGCCATTGTCGAAGGCGGGGCGGATTGGCTAGGGCGTATACCTGTATGACGCTCGAACATGCGAACTTTCCCGAGGGCCTTGATGCCTTTCTCGCCGCCGCCGGTTGGGGAGGCGCGGCTGTCGAGCCGCTGCCGGGCGATGCCTCGTTCCGCCGCTATTTCCGTATCCGCAGTGTCGATGGCGCCACCGCGATGCTGATGGATGCGCCGCCGCCGCAGGAGGACATCGGCCCGTTCCTGCGCGCCGCGCACTGGCTCGACGACAACGGCATGCGTCCGCCGCGCATCCTCGCGGAGAAGCCCGACAAGGGCCTCATCCTGATGGAGGACTTCGGCGATGCGCGCATGCGCGACTACCTCGACCAGTGGCCTGCGGACGAGCCGGCTGTCTACTCCGCCGCGATCGACGCGCTGGCGAAGCTGCACCAACTGCCCGCCGGGCCGTTCCTCGATTACTCGCTGGCGGAATATATCCGCGAGGTGAAGCTGTTCATCGACTGGTACTGCACCGCGCAGAGCCTCTACGTCGATGCCGCAGGCTTCGTGAGCGCGTGGGAGCAGGCGCTCTCGCCGCTGCTGCCGCGCCAGCGCCCGGGCGTCACCGTGCTGCGCGACTATCATGCCGAGAACATCATGCTGCTCGGCAGCCTCGAGAAGCAGGGCTTGCTCGACTTCCAGGACGCGCTGGTCGGTCATCCGGCCTACGACCTCGTCTCGCTGCTGCAGGATGCCCGGCGCGAAGTTGCGCCCGAGCTGGAGGCGCAGATGTTCGATCGCTACGTGCAGAAAACGGGTACGGACGTCGATGCCTTCCTCGCCGATTACGCGCGGCTCGGCGCGCAGCGGAACGCCAAGATCGTCGGCATCTTCGTGCGGCTGTGGCGCCGTGACGGCAAGCCGCGCTACCTCGACCTGATCCCGCGCGTCTGGGCGGCGATGGAGCGCGACCTTGCCCATCCCGCGATGGCGCCGGTCGCGGCATGGTTCGACGCCAACATCCCCGCCGCCTTGCGCGAGGCGAACGGCGGGGAGTTCGCCCGATGAAGCCTCTCGCCAGCGACACCGCGATGGTGCTTGCCGCAGGGCTGGGCAAGCGCATGCGCCCGCTCACCGCCACCCAACCCAAGCCGCTGGTGCGCGTAGCGGGCAAGTCGCTGATCGATCATGCGTTAGACAAGCTCGGCAATGCGGGCGTGACGAAGGCGGTGGTCAACGCGCACTACATGGCCGACGCGCTGGAAGGCCATCTCAAGGTCCGCAAGACCGCGCCCGCCGTCACCCTGTCCGACGAGCGTGAACTGCTGCTGGAAACCGGCGGCGGCATGGTCAGGGCGGCCGATCTGCTGCCCGATCCGTTCTTCTGCCTGAACAGCGACAACATCTGGCTCGACGGCCCGCAGGACGTCTTCGCCGAACTCTCGCTGGCCTGGGATGCGGAGCGGATGGACGCGCTGCTGCTGATGGTGCCGCACACCCGCGCGCTCAATTATCGCGGCGAGGGCGACTTCCACCTCGATCCCAATGGTCGCGTCTCGCGCCGCCGTCAGGGGCGGGTGGCGCCGTTCATCTACACCGGCATCCAGCTCGTGTCGAAGCGCCTGCTGCGCGATGCGCCCGAGGGCGCGTTCTCCACCAACATCCTGTGGAACCGCGCGATTGAGGAAGGTCGCCTCTACGGCATCTCGCATCAGGGCCTGTGGTTCGAAGTGGGCGAGCCCGCCGCCATCAGGCCGACCGAGGAATGGCTGACCCGTGCCTGACCGGACGGGTCCGAAAGTCTACTCCATTGCTGCGCATCGTGGTTTCGCCGACGCCCTCGTTGCCGGGCTCATCCCGCGCTATGCGAAGGATGAGATCGCCCTCGCGCGGCTGACGCTGCTGCTGCCGAGCCGCCGCACGATCCGCACGATGACCGAGGCTTTCGTGCGTCATTCGGGGAGCGGCATGTTGCTGCCGCGCATGGTCGCGGTGGGTGATCTCGATCTCGACGAAGCGCTTGGGCCATTGCTCGATCCGCTGGGCGCGGAGGACATCCCGCCCGCCGCCGACCCGACGCGCCGCTGGCTGCGCCTTGCGCATCATTTGCGTGAGGTGGAGGGCGATGCTGCGGGAACCGGGGCGGCATTGCTGCGCCGTGCCTTCGAGATCGGCCGCACCATGGACCGCCTGCTGGCCGAGGAAATCGCGCCGATCGACCTCATGTCGGAGCGAGTCATTGGTATCGTCGGTGATCTTGCCGGGCACTGGAGCGACAATACCCGCAGCTTCCTGATGGTGCAGCAGCACTGGATCGCCGAGCTGGCCGCGCGCGGGGAGATCGACGCACCGGACCGTCGCAATCGCCTGTTCGACCATGCCGCCGCGCGCTGGCGGGAAGAGCCTCCGCCGTATCCAGTCATCGCCGCCGGTGTCACCGGCGCCTCGCCCGCGCTGGCGCGATTGCTGCGCGTTGTCAGCGAGATGCCGCAGGGTCTCGTCGTCCTGCCCGATCTCGACTTGTCGCTCGCCGACGAGGTGTGGGAGGAACTGGGCGTCGCCGGCGCTCCGGCCGAGGTCGGTGAGCCGCCTTTCGCGCGCGGCGATGCGGTGACCCATCCGCAATACCATCTCAAGCTGCTGCTGAACCGGATGGGCATTGCGCGCGGTGAAGTGCAGCCCTGGCATCGATCCGGGATTGCCGCCGCGCCGCCCGAGCGCAGCCGCGCGATCTCCAACCTGTTCCTGCCGCCGCGCGCTTCCGCCGCATGGGTCGATCTGCCGCCCGAGCAGCGCCGCCTGAGCGGTGTGCGTCTGATGGAATGCACGCATCCCGGCGAGGAGGCGCAGGCGATCGCCGTGCTCATCCGTGAGGCGCTGGAGACACCCGAGCGCCGCGTCGCGCTCGTTTCGCCCGACCGGGGGCTGGCGGCGCGAGTCGTCAGCCATCTGGAGCGCTGGGGGATCGAGGCGGATGACACCGCCGGTCGCCCGCTGCCGCAGACCGCCGCTGGCCGCCTGCTGCTGCTTCTGGCCGAAGTCGTCGCCGAGCAGGCCGCGCCGGTGCCGCTGATCGCGCTGCTCGTCCATCCGCTGACTGGAGCCGGGCCGGGCCGCCCGCGCTGGTTGGAGAATGCCCGCAAGCTGGACCTCGAATTGCGAGGGCCGCGCCCCGGGGCCGGGCTCGCTCCGCTGGCGGCCAGGGCAGAAGGCGCGAAGCTGGGTGAATGGTGGGCCGGGATCGAGGCGATCCTGACGCCGCTGTTCGCGCTCGGCGAGACGGAGCCGCTGGACCGTCTGCTGGGCCTCATCGCCGACGCCGCCGAGGCCCTTTGCGGCGAGGCGCTGTGGGGCGGTGCGGACGGCCGCGCGCTCAGCGCCTTCGTGGAGGAACTGCGCGGCGCAGCGGGCGCGGCAGGCACGCTGCTGGACCCGCGCGAGATCAATGCGGTGCTGCGCGATGCGATGGACCGCGTCTCGGTGCGTCCGCCCTGGGGCGGGCATCCGCGCGTCTCGGTCTACGGCCTGCTCGAAGCGCGCATGAGCCGTGCCGATCTGGTCATCTGCGGCGGTCTGGTCGAGGGCGTCTGGCCGGGGACTGCGGCGCAGGATGCGCTGCTGCCGCCCGCCGTGCTGCGTGCTCTGGGCGTGCCCGGCGCGGACTTTCGCATCGGCCTTTCCGCGCACGACCTTGCTGCCGCGCTCGGCGCGCCCGAGGTGGTGCTGAGCTGGGCGCAGCGGGACGAGGGCGGTCCGGTGATCCCCTCACGCTTCGTGCTGCGCGTGCGCGCGATGCTGGGCGACCAGCTGGAACGCCACATCGAGGGCGAGGCCGTGCGCCTCGCCCGCCTGCTCGACGATGCGGCGCCGGTCGCGGCGCATCCGCGCCCGCAGCCGATGCCCTCGGCCGAGCAGCGCAAGGTGGACGTCTCGGTCACCGGGCTCGACCGGCTGCGTGGCGATCCGTACCAGTTCTACGCCAGCGCGATCCTCGGCCTGCGCAGCCTCGACGGTCTGGATGCCGAGCCGAGCGCGGCGTGGAAGGGCGAGGTTGCGCACCTCATCATGGAGCGCTGGCACAAGGCAGGTGAGCCTGCTGGCGGCCTCCATGCCATCGCGCAAGGCGTGCTGACCGAGCAGAACGCCCACCCGCTGATGCGCGTGCTGTGGTGGCCGCGCCTCTCCGCTGCGCTGGAGACGTTCGAGACGATGATCCTCGATGCCAAGGCGACGGGCCGCGAGGTCGTTGCGGTCGAGAAGTGGGGCGACATGCGCCATCGCGACGTGCGCATCCACGGCCGTGCCGACCGCATCGACCGGCGCGAGGACGGCAGCCTTGCCGTGGTCGACTACAAGACCGGCCAGCCGCCGACGGGCAGCCGCGTGCAGGAGGGCTTTGCGCTGCAGTTGGGCCTGATCGCGCTGATCGCGAGGGACGGCGGCTGCGAGGGTGTCGAGGGCGTGGCGGATTCGTTCGAATACTGGTCGATGGCCAAGGGCAAGGACGGCACGATGGGCTACATGTTCGAGCCGGTGCTGGAAGGCCGCAAGAAATCCGGCATCCCGCGCGAGGACTTCCTGCCCGAGACGCTGCGCTACCTCAATGACGCGCTCGACCGCTGGATTCTCGGCGAGGAAGCCTTCACCGCGCGGCTGAACCCGGAACTGGGCAGCTATGCCGACTACGACCAGCTCATGCGGCTGGACGAATGGATCACCTCGCTCGGCAACAGGCCGGAGGGCGCAGCATGAGCGGCCCGGCTACCGTCCATCCGCTTCACGGCAACCAGATGCTGGCGGTCGATCCGCAGGAGACCGTGTGGCTTTCCGCCTCTGCCGGGACGGGCAAGACGCAGGTGTTGTCCTCGCGCGTGCTGCGGCTTTTGCTGCAGCCGGACGTCGATCCCTCGCAGATCCTGTGCCTGACTTTCACCAAGGCTGGCGCGACCGAAATGGCCGCGCGCATCAACGGTACGCTGGCCGAATGGGTGCGGCTCGGCGAGTTCGATCTGCGCGCGCGCCTTGCCGCGATCGGGGCGCTGGCGAGCGACGAGAACCTCGCGCGGGCCCGCACGCTGTTCGCCTCGGTGCTCGACAGTCCGGGCGGCGGGCTGCGGATCGACACGATCCATGCCTTCTCGCAATGGCTGCTGGCGACGTTTCCGCTGGAGGCCGATCTCATTCCCGGCAGCCGCCCGATGGAGGATCGCGAGCGCGACCTTCTGGCGCGGCAGGTACTGGCCGACCTGCTGGTCGATGCGGAGGGTGGAAATCCCGCCTTGCTGCAGGCGGTCGAACAGCTTTCGCTGCGCCATGGCCCCGATGCGGTGATGGCGTTCCTGCTGCGCTGCGCTTCGGCGCGCGAGGCGTGGTTCGGACCTGGCAGCTGGCAAACGGGCGACATGCGCGGCAACGTGCTGCGGCTGCTGGGCCTGCCGTCCGATGCGGATCAAGCCTCGCTGGCGGCGCGGTGCGAGGATGCGGCGTTCGACGTGCGATCGCTGCGGCACTGCATGGCGGTCAACGCCGAGTGGGGCACCAAGACCGGGCTTGGCGCGGTCGATGCGATCAGCGAATGGCTGCTCGGCAACGGGGCGCAGCGGCTGGACAGCCTCGACGCGCTGGCGAAGGAGTTCCTGACTCAGAAGAACGAGCCCAAGGCCAGCAAGTCGCAGGATAAGCTTGACCCGGGCTATGCGGATTCCGCCGCACGGGTGATTGAGTGCATCCTTGAGATCAGAGCGATGCGTGCGCTACTGGCGCTGGCGGACCGGCTGGTCCCTGCGCTGCGGCTCGGCCGTGCCTTCGCGATGGCCTGGGATGCGGCCAAGCAGCGCGAGGGGCTGATCGACTTCGACGACCAGATCCGCCGCGCCGCCGATCTGCTGGCCAACCAAGCGCAGGCGGACTGGATCCGCTACAAGCTCGATCGCCGGTTCGACCATATCCTCGTTGACGAGGCGCAGGATACCAACGCGGCGCAGTGGGACATTATCTTCGCGATGGCGGGGGAGTTCTGGGCAGGGCTGGGCCAGCACGAAGACCTCATGCGCACCCTGTTCGTGGTCGGCGATTACAAGCAGGCGATCTTCCGCTTCCAGGGCACTAGCCCGGAGAACTTCCGCCGCGCCGCCGACCGCGTGCGGCGCGAGATGGGGCAGGCGGCACAGAACGCCGAAATGCTGCGCGACAGCTTCGCGCCGCCCGAGTTTCGTGAATACGGCCTCGACCGCTCTTTCCGCACGGCGCAGACGGTGCTCGACTTCGTGGACCGGGCCATCGCCGGGATCGGCCACGCAAACTTCGGGCTCGACCGTCCCGCCGATCCGCACCGGGGGCAGGAGCGCCCGGGCTACGTGGCGCTCTGGCATCCGGTCAGCGATGCGGCCGATGCCGAGGACGACGAACTGCCGGACGAGGAAGGCGCGACGCCCGACTGGCTCTCGCGCCCCGACCGCCAGATGGCCGAGCGCATCGCGCTGCAGGTGCGTGACTGGCTGGACGTGCAAGGACCTGGCTTCACTCTGGTCAAGGGCAACCCGCGCCGCGCGCAGGCGGGCGATATCATGGTGCTGGTGCGCCAGAGGAAGGAACTGGCCGGGCTGATCGTCGCGCGGCTCCATGCCGCCGGGGTGCCGGTGGCGGGCGTCGATCGCCTGCGCCTCGGCGCGCCGCTGGCGGTGAAGGACCTTGTCGCGGCGCTGCGCTTCGCGGTGCAGCCGCTGGACGACCTCAACCTTGCGGCGCTGCTGGTCTCGCCGCTGGTCGGGTGGAGCCAGGAGCAGCTTCTGGCCCATGGCTACCGCGAGAAGCACACGCGCCTGTGGGAGCACTTGCGCCGTTCGCGCGAGCCTGAGGTTGCGGCGGTCATGGAGCAGTTGGGCGAGGTGCTGAAGCGCGCCGACTATGCGCCGCCGCAGGACTTGTTGCAGTGGTTGTTGGTCGGCCCGTGGCAAGGGCGGCGGCGGCTGGTGGCGCGGCTGGGCTCGGAAGCGAACGATCCGATCGACGAACTGGTCAATGCCGCCAAGGCTTATGCCGTCACCGATACGCCGAGCCTAGCGGGCTTCCTCGCGTGGTTCGACGCAGGCGATGGCGAGTTGAAACGCGAGGCGGACAATGCCGCGGGCCTCGTGCGGGTGATGACGGTGCATGGTTCCAAGGGCCTGCAGGCGCCGATCGTCATCCTCGCCGACGCGACAAGCAATCCGGACAACGCCCGCGAACGCGGCATCGACTTGCCCGATCCCGCGAACGAGACGCGCGCGATCCCGCTGCCGCCGCTTTCCAAGGACGAGAAGCAGGGCCGCATCGCCGCGCGGCTGGACGAGGGCAAGCGGGCGGACGAGCAGGAGCACTGGCGCCTGCTCTACGTAGCGATGACGCGGGCTGAGGAGGCCCTGTTCGTCGGCGGGGCTCTCACCAGCCGCGACAAGGGGGAGCCTAGTCCGAAGAGCTGGTACGCGAGGTTGCGGGCGCTTTTTCCGGCCGAGGCAGAAGTCGGCGATCCAATATGGGGTGCACGCTGCGAGCATGGTCAGCCCGCCGCTCCGGTTCCGGTGAAGGCTGGAAAGCAAGGTGGTGGACCGATGCTCGACCTGCGTGAGCCGCTGCCGCGCTGGCTGGAGCGCAGGCCGCCCGCCGAACCGCGTCCGCCGCGCCCGCTCGCACCATCTTCGCTGGGTGAGGAGGACGCGCCCGATCCGCCGTTCCCGCCCGGTGCCGGCCGCGATGCAGCGCGGCGCGGTACGCTGGTCCACAAGTTGCTCGAACGCCTGCCGGACGTGGCTGCAGCGGTGCGTGAGGATGCCGGGCGAGGGTGGCTGGCCCGCCACGCCGTCGATCTTGCACCGGCGGACCGTGAAGCCCTGCTGGCCAGCGCCCTCACGGTGCTCGGCAATCCGGAGTGGGCGGACCTGTTCGGTCCCGACAGCCTTGCCGAAGTGCCGGTCGCGGCGGTAGTCGGCGGGCAGGTGGTTGCGGGCACGATCGACCGGCTGGTGATCGAGCCGGGCCGCGTGCGTCTGGTCGATTACAAGAGCGCGCGGCGGCCGCCCGATAGCTTGCAGGCGGTGCCGCGCGGCGTGCTGCGCCAGATGGGCGCTTATGCCGCCGCGCTGGAAGCGACCTTCCCGGGGCGGACGGTGGAAGTCGCGCTGCTTTACACGGCCGTCCCGCGCCTGATCGCGGTTTCCGCAGAGGTGCTGGCGGCGCACAAGCCCGTCTTGGAGCCGCGCGAGTAATGCTTTCTCCGCTCCGGCGTTGCGTCGCCGGGTTTCATCCCTAAGTTGTCGCCCAATTCTAAAGTTCAGGAGTCAATCGATGTCCACTATTGCCGTCACCGATGCCAGCTTCGAGGCCGACGTCCTCAAGTCCGACAAGCCCGTCCTCGTCGATTTCTGGGCGGACTGGTGCGGCCCGTGCAAGATGATCGCTCCCGCTCTTGAGGAAATCGCCGAGGAACTGGGCGAACAAATCACCATCGCCAAGATGGACATCATGGCCAACACCGAGACGCCCTCGGCGATCGGTGTGCAGTCGATCCCGCTGCTGGTGTTGTTCAAGGACGGCCAGCCGGTGGCCAAGAAGCTCGGCGCCGCTCCCAAGAGCGCGCTGAAGGGCTGGATCGAAAGCGAACTTTGATCGCTTAGGTCTGAGGTTGAAGAGGCCCCTGCCGTGGGAACGGCGGGGGTTTTCTTTTTGCGAGAAGGCCCACCCCAGACCCCTCCCGCAAGCGGGAGGGGAGAAAGGACAGCCCTCCCGCTTGCGG
>NZ_BAAILP010000146.1:21940-41413 GCF_054589055.1 Novosphingobium sp. 11B
CCTTGCCACCACGTCCGCAAACGCATCCCACAGCGCCGGGCTCGACGCACCGATCAGGTCGCGGCGTTCGTACTCGTCCACGCGGTAGGCGCTGCCGTCCGGCCTTGCCGCCTTGCCGCCTGCCTCGTTGAGGAACAGGACGCCCGCCGCGTGGTCCCACGGCAGGGTGCGGTTGAACACCGAGATGTCATTGGCGCCATTCACGAGGCGGGGATATTGCTCGGCCGCGCAGCGCGGGATATCGACCAGGGTGTAGTGCGGGGCGATGTGCGTCAGCACTTTCTCGCGCGCGCCGTCATCGAGGAAGATCGTCGAGATCGCGGCGACCGGCGGCTCGGCCCCGGTGGTGCGCGCGGTGATCCGTTCCCCGTCGATCCAGGCGCCGCCGCCGAGGTCGGTGCGGCAGAAGCGGCCGGTCAGGCAGTCGAGGATCCAGCCGCCGATCGTCTCGCCCTTGTCCGCCAGCGCGACGAGGACGCCGAAGGGCGGCTTGCCGGCGGCGAAGTTGTTGGTGCCGTCGAGCGGATCGACGATCCAGCACAGGCGGTCCTTGAGACGCTCCATCACCGAGGCATCGGCGAAGACCGCTTCCTCGCCCACCACGTCGGCTTCGGGCAGCAGCATGGAGAGCCGCTCGGTCAGCAGCGCTTCGGCCTGCTTGTCGGCCACGGTGACGACGTCGTCCGGGGCCTTGGCGTCGATCTGGCTGGCGGCGAGCTTCTGGTAGTGCGGGAGGATCGCGTGCTCGCTCGCCTCGCGCATGATCGTCTCGACGGCGGCGTGGAGGGCGGGCGTCATCATGTCAGGGGGATCATCACCTGCGCGGCGAAGCCGGGGCGCTTGACGATGCGGGCGTACCAGTCGGCAATGGCGGGGAACTCCGGCTGCTCGATCCCGAAGGCGTCGAACTTCAGGTTGAACCAGGTGTAGGCGTAGACCCCCATGGGAATGTCGCCGATGCCGAACTGCGCGCCCGAGAGCCAGGGCTTCTCGGCGAGGTACGTGTCCATGATCGCCAACTGCTTCGCGCAGTCGGCGATGCCCTTGGCGATGGCGGCATGGTCCCACTGATCCGGCGACTGGCGCGCCGTGGCGAGGAACGGCGCGCGCTGCGCGTCGGCATAGGTGAACTGCCAGTCCATCCAGCGGTCGGCGAGGGCACGGTCGATGGGATCGGCGGCAAACCATGCAGCGCCGCCGTATTCGGCCGCCATGTAGCGCAGGATCGCGTTCGATTCCCACAGCACCACCTTGCCGTCCTCGATCGTGGGGATCAGGCGGTTGGGGTTCTTGGCGAGGTATTCATCGGTGAAGCCGAACTTTCCGCCGATGTCATGGCGCTGGTACTTGAGGCCCAGTTCCTCGGCGAACCAGGCCACCTTCTTGACGTTGTGCGAGTTCAGGCGGCCCCAGATCGTGAAGAACGGTGCAGTCATATCAGCTCCGGTAGTCCGCGTTGATCGAGATGTAGCCGTGCGTCAGGTCGCAGGTCCACACGGTTGCGGTGCCTTCGCCGAGGCCGAGATCGACCTCGATCGAGATGTCCTGACCCTTGAGATGCGCGGCGACGGGCGCCTCGTCGTAGTCTGCCAGCGGCAGGCCCTGCTGCGCGGCCCAGGTGCCGCCGAAGCCGATCGAGAGCTTGTCGCGGTCGGCTGGCTCGCCGGCCTTGCCGACGGCCATGACGACGCGGCCCCAGTTGGCGTCCTCGCCGGCGATGGCGGTCTTGACCAACGGGGAGTTGGCGATCGCCATGCCGACCTTGCGGGCACTCTCGTCCGACACCGCGCCCGATACGGAGACGGCGATGAACTTCTGCGCGCCTTCACCGTCACGCACGACGAGGTGGGCGAGCTGGCGGCAGACGTCATGGATCGCGGCGGCGAAGGCGTGGGCGCCGGGGCTGTCGAAGCCGGTGATCGGTGCATTGCCCGCCTTGCCGGTGGCGAAGGCGAGGACGGTGTCGCTGGTCGAGGTGTCCGAATCGACGGTGATGCACGAGAACGTGCGCAAGTTCGCGGCCGAGAGGCAGGCCTGCAGGAAGCCCGGCTCCACGGCGGCGTCGGTGAACAGGTAGCCCAGCATCGTCGCCATGTCGGGCGCGATCATGCCGGAGCCCTTGATGATGGCGCTGATCGTTACCTTGGTATCGCCGACCATGGCGGTGGCGGCGGCGCCCTTCGCGAAAGTGTCGGTGGTGGCGATGGTGTTCGCCGCGTCTTCCCAGCTGCAGGGCTCGGCGGTGAGGGCCTTTTCCACACCCTCGCGTGCCTTGTCCTTGGGCAGCGGCACGCCGATCACGCCGGTCGAGGAGACGAAGACCTGCTCCTTCGGACAGCCGATGTGCGCGGCGACCTGCTCCATGATCTGCTCCACCGCCTCGCGCCCGCGATAGCCGGTGAAGGCATTGGAATTGCCCGCATTCACCACCAGCGCGCGGGCGCGGCCGAGCTTCGCGTTCTCGCGGCCGAGATCGACCTCGGACGAGCAGCATACGTTCTTCGTGAAAACGCCCGCGACCGCGGTGCCTTCCTCCAGCGTGACGTACGTGAGGTCGCAGCGGCCCCAGTCCTTGTAGCCGGCGCGCACGACATGCGGCACGACCCCCGCGATCTCGGGCAGGGCGGGGAAGGGCGAAGCGAGCGGGGAGACGGGGTAGGACATGGCGGGTTGCCTAGCGCTTGGGTGTTGCAGGTCAAGGGCGGTTCGGCGGCCGCGCAAGGTGACGCAGGTTTACACGGTTGACACGGTCCAGAGGGAAAAGGTGTCACCTTGGCCCTGCAAGGTGACACATCCGGCCCTGAAAGTGTCACCTTGCGAGGTAAACCTGTCACCTTGCGAGGTAAACCTGTCACCTTGTACGCGCAATGTGTCACCTTGCGACGCCACGGCGCGGGAGGAGCAGGGGGGCGGGCGGGGAGGATCATCGCCCGCAAATTACCGTCGCCATATGCCTGTAGGAAACCGCGCTTTTCAGGGTATCAAGCAGTGCCCGCCGCGTGAACAGTGACAGGGCTCGCGAACGCTGCTATAGCGCCGCCGCTGATGTCGCCCTGGTCGAATGTTGGGCGTCTCAATCGCACTCCTTATTCTCAGTGGCCCCAGAGGCGCGGTTCGTGCCAAGCGGGTTCGAGGCCGTAGACGATACGGATAAGGGAATAAGTTCATGATCACCGGAACTGTGAAGTTCTTCAATGCCGACAAGGGCTATGGCTTCATCGCGCCCGAGGACGGCAGCGGCGATGCCTTCGTGCACATTTCGGCTGTGGAGCGCGCCGGTCTGCGTACGCTCGACCGCGACCAGCGCGTGTCGTACGAGCTGGAAACCGATCGCCGTGGCAAGACTTCCGCGGTGAACCTCCAGGTCGCCTGAACCTTGCGGCAGGCGGGTTCCGGCATCGTCGGCCCGCTTGCCTGCAGCACGGTACGCATGAAAAAGAGATCAAGTAGCAGGTAATGGCAGCATACAAGGAACCGGGCTTCGACGCCCGCCGTAACGCCGCAGCCGAAGCGCGTGCAAAGGCGCTCGCAAAGCTCAAGGCGAAGACCCCCATCGATCCCGCCGTTCAGGCCGAGCGTATCGCCAAGGCGCAGGCGCGCGAGCAGGCCCAGGCCGAAAAGCGCCAGGCCGCCAAGGAACGCCGCGAGCGCGAAGCCGAGGAAAAGGCCGCAGTTGCCGCTGCGAACGCGCCCAAGCCCGAACTGACCGAGGAAGAGCGCAAGGCCGCGCGAGATGCCCGCTACGCCGCGCGCAAAGCCCGCCGTAAGTGATCCCGGCCGAGGCCGCCGCGCCTGCGGACGACCATCCGGTCCGCGAATCCGCTCCAGGCCCCGGCCTCCAGCTTGAAGAGGGCGACGAACTGATCGACGTCGCCTATGTGCCGAACGGCGATCGCCTGCGCCTGGTGCGCAGCGAAGGCGAGTTCGTCATTCTCCTCGATCGCCACGAACTCATGAGCACCGACCTCTACGCGTCGGAAGAAGCGCTTGCCACGATGACATGCGATCGGCTTGGCCTGCGTCCCGATCCGCAGTGGCTGATCGGCGGCTATGGCATGGGCTTCACCTTGCGTGCGGCGTTGGCCGTTCTGGACGACGCCGCCGAAGTGACCGTGGCCGAGATCGTCCCGCAGATCATCGACTGGGCGCTCGGCCCGATGCGGGTCTACACCGGCGAATGCCTCGACGATCCGCGCGTCCAGCTGGTGCAGGACGATGTGGCGATCCTCATCGATTCGGCGCGCGGTGCCTACGATGCGGTGCTGCTCGACGTCGACAACGGCCCGGAAGGGCTGACGCGGCGCATCAACGACTGGCTCTATTCCCGCGAAGGACTGGACGCGGCGATGCGGGCACTGCGTCCCGGCGGCATGCTTGCGATCTGGTCTGCGACGCCCGATGCGGCGTTCGCCGCGTTGCTGGCGGAAGCGGGCTTCACGGTCGAGGTCGTGCCGGTCGAGGCGATGACCGGCGATACCGTCGGCGGCGATGATCTGGAGCACGTGATCCTGTTCGCCCGCAAGCCTTGAGCGCCTGCGTGTCGATAGTCGGGGCAAGCAGGCTCACGTGCGCTTTGCCGCAAACGCATGTGGACACATCCCGTCATCGACCCTATCTGACGTTCCCTATGGCCCATCGCCTGATCCTGACCCTGCTTGCCCTGCTTACCGGGCTCGCCGCACAAGTCGGCCCGGCCGAGGCCTGTGTGTCGCGGGTGTCGGCGGTGCAGGTCCTGGCCGCCCATGAGGTCGCCGCCAAGGCGCCGCGTGCGCCGGTCGCCCTTGCGCGGCTGCCCGAACCGGGACTGCGCAACACGCGGCTTCATGCGCCGCAGCAGCCGGTCGCCTTCGCGCCGGTCGCCGTGCCGGCGGTGTTCACCGGGATAGACCGCGCGCGCCAATAAGCGCGCCGCCCGGCAACTTTCGCATCCTCGCGAGCTTATTCACGCGCCCGGTCGTTCGGCCGCCTCCTTGTGAGCTTGGGCCGCGTACACCGACCATATGTAATTCACGAAAAACAGGGGTTCACCGCCATGCTCGGCGCACTCGTCAAGTCCATCTTCGGCTCGTCCAACGAGCGTTACGTCAAGTCGCTCGACAAGATCGTCGCCCAGATCAACGCCTTCGAGCCCGCCATGGAGGCCATGAGCGACGAGGAACTCGCCGCCCAGACCCCCAAGTTCCGCGAGATGCTGGCCAGCGGCTCCACGCTCGACGACATCCTGCCCGAAGCCTACGCCACGGTGCGCGAAGCCTCGAAGCGCGTGTACGGCATGCGCCACTTCGACGTGCAGATGATCGGCGGCATGGTGCTCCACCGCGGCGAGATCGCGGAAATGCGCACGGGTGAGGGCAAGACCCTCGTGGCGACCGCGCCGACCTACCTGAACGCGCTGGAAGGCAAGGGCGTCCACGTCGTCACCGTCAACGACTACCTCGCCCGCCGCGACGCCGAGCAGATGGAGAAGCTGCATGGCTTCCTCGGCCTGACCGTCGGCGTGATCGTGCCGAACCTCAACGAGTGGGAACGCCGCGAGGCCTACGGCGCCGACATCACGTACGGCACCAACAACGAATTCGGCTTCGACTACCTGCGCGACAACATGAAGCACGAGCGCAGCCAGATGGTGCAGCGCCCCTTCAACTTTGCGATCGTCGACGAAGTCGACTCGATCCTGATCGACGAGGCGCGCACCCCGCTGATCATTTCCGGCCCGACCGACGACAAGAGCGAACTTTACGTCCAGGTCGACGCGATCGTGAAGCAGCTGCTGCCCGAGGACTACGAGGCGGACGAGAAGACCAAGAACATCTCGCTGACCGAGGACGGCGTCGAGAAGGCCGAGCGCATGCTCGAGGCCGCCGGGCTGCTCGAAGGCTCGAACCTCTACGATGTCGAGAACACGCAGGTCGTCCACCATCTCGACCAGGCCCTCAAGGCCGTGATGATGTTCAAGCGCGACACCGACTACATCGTCAAGGACGAGAAGGTCGTCATCATCGACGAGTTCACCGGCCGCATGATGGACGGCCGCCGCTGGTCGAATGGCCTGCATCAGGCGGTCGAGGCCAAGGAAGGCGTCAAGATCGAGCCGGAGAACCAGACGCTCGCCTCGATCACCTTCCAGAACTACTTCCGCATGTATCCCAAGCTCTCGGGCATGACCGGCACCGCCGCGACCGAGGCGCCGGAATTCTACGACATCTACAAGATGAACGTCGTCACCATTCCGACCAACGTGCCGGTGCAGCGCGTGGACGAGGAGGACGAGTTCTACAAGAACACGCTCGACAAGTTCGCCGCCATCGCCAAGCTGATCCGCGAGAAGTACGAGACCGGCCAGCCGGTCCTCGTCGGCACCGTGTCGATCGAGAAGTCGGAACTGCTGTCGGACTTCCTAAACAAGGAAGGCGTGAAGCACTCGGTCCTGAACGCGCGTTTCCACGAGATGGAAGCGCACATCGTCGCGCAGGCGGGGTCGCTGGGCGCGGTCACCATCGCCACCAACATGGCGGGTCGCGGCACCGACATTCAGCTCGGCGGCAACGTCGAGTTCCGCGTCGAGGACGAACTGCGCGACATGCCCGAGGGGCCTGAGCGCGACGCCGCGATCGCCAGGATCAAGGCCGAAGTCGGCGAGCAGAAGCGCCTCGTCCTCGCGGCTGGCGGCCTGTGCGTCATCGGCACCGAGCGCCACGAAAGCCGCCGCATCGACAACCAGCTGCGCGGCCGTTCGGGCCGTCAGGGTGATCCGGGCCTGTCGAAGTTCTACCTCTGCCTCGAAGACGACCTGCTGCGCATCTTCGGCCCCGACACGCTGTTCTCCAAGATGATGAACAGCAATCTGGCCGACGGCGAGGCGATCGGTTCCAAGTGGCTGTCGAAGGCCATCGAAACCGCGCAGAAGAAGGTCGAGGCCCGCAACTACGAAGTGCGCAAGCAGGTCGTCGAATACGACGACGTGATGAACGACCAGCGCAAGGTGATCTACGAGCAGCGCTCCGACATCATGGATGCCGAAGCGGTGGACGATGTCGTGGTGGACATGCGCCATGACACCATCAACTCGCTCGTCGCCGATGCCTGCCCGGCCGGTTCCTACCCCGAGCACTGGAACATCGCGGTCCTCAAGGAGAAGGTGCAGGACATCCTCGCCATCGACGCCCCGATCGAGGCGTGGATCGAGGAGGACGGCCTCGAACCCGAGGACATCGAGCAGCGCATCACCGAGCTGGCCGATGCCCACATGGCCGCGAAGATGAGCCAGGACGACCCGGCAATCTGGCGCCAGGTCGAGAAGTCGATCCTGCTCGACCGGCTCGACCACTACTGGAAGGAGCACCTCGCCACGCTCGACGCGCTGCGCCAGGTGGTGTTCCTGCGCGCCTATGCCCAGAAGCAGCCGATCAACGAGTACAAGCAGGAAGCCTTCGGCCTGTTCGAGCGCATGCTCGACGGCATCCGCGAAGACGTGACGCGGATCATCTCGGTCAGCGAACTGCGCATGCCCGAGCAGACGCAGCTGCCTGAATTGCCGGACTTCCTGACCGGCCACATCGATCCGTTCACCGGTCTCGACAATTCGGCGGACGGCGATGGTTCGGCGCAGATGGCGCAACTGTTCGGCAACCTCGCGGGCAGCCCCGAGGGTGTCGTGCAAGGTGCTCCGGCAGGTGCAAGCGGCGAGGGCAACCCCTGGGCCGATCTCCAGATTAGCCGCAATGCGCCGTGCCCTTGCGGTTCCGGCAACAAGTACAAGCACTGCCACGGCGTGCTGGCCTGATCGCACCGCATATGTTCGAAAAGGCGTCGCCGTACCCCGGCGACGCCTTTTTCGTATGTCTTCCAGAAACTTGGAATTTCGAGTGTATCTAAGTATACACTAGTAAAAGTCTCTCTGTTAACAAGATAACCGACCTTGTAATTTTCCTGACAGGGTTGATTACTATTCGCCCGTCTTTGCGTGAGTTAGTCCCTGCGCTCGAGGCATCTTTGCTTCGTCATGAGGGGGACATCATGTTTGGTAGTGCGACACCCAACACGCTTGCCGTGAACGCGGCCCCGTGCCTGATCAACGCGCGCCTGATCAACGCGCGGGGGGCGGTCAGCGCCATGGCGCTTGCGGCTTCTCTGGCTCTGGCGGCGCCGGTCCTGGGGCAAACCGTCGTCAATCCGGGGTTCGAAAGCGGCGACACCACCGGCTGGGTGCTCACCGGGGGCACCTGGACCAGCACGGCGCAATGGCCGCCTGCGGACTCGACCTGGGCAGGGGCGCCCAATTCCTACACCATCACCAATGCGGGCGACCTCGATCCGTTCACCGGTACGCCGACCGTGTTCGCGGGCAACCACGCGATCCGGCTCAACGACATGAGCCCCAACTATGGCGTCACCGCGCTCTCTCAGTCGGTCGCCAATTACACCGGCAACAAGCTCTACTACGCCTGGAATGCGATACTGGAGCCGTCGCACGGAGCGACCGACAGTCCCTCGTTCATCATCAAGGTGGTGGACAAGACGACCGGCAAGGTCATCAACAACATCGCCTACAGCGCCTATACCGCGCAGAACACGACGATCTTCCGCCAGGCCGGGCGTTACGTGACGAGCGACTGGAAGGTCGAGGACATCGACATGGTCGCGAGCCATGACTACGATCTGCTTTTCGTAGCGCTCGACTGCCCATACGGCGCGCACTCGGGCTATGTCTATGTCGACGGCTTCGGCAACGCCATTCCCAGCGCCAACGCGAACGTCGACTTCGACCCCGCGACCGACCTTACGCGCGGCTCCGACGTGCTGATCCCGATCGGCGGCGACATTCCAGACATCGATCTCGCCAAGGCGTTCTACACGACGCAGGAAGTGAACGATGGCGACGTCAATCCGAACTTCGTCGGCGGCACCCTGCAGTTCGCCTCGGGCGGTGACGTGGCCACTGCATTCACCGTCCAGAGCCAGGGCGGCACGATCGACAGCAACGGCTTCGATGTCGGGCTGACCGGTGGCCTGACCGGCGTTGGCGGCATGACCAAGACCGGCGCGGGCGCCCTGACGTTGTCGAGCGCGATCAGCACGCTCAACGAAGGCTTCGTGGTCGATGGCGGTGCGCTGCTGGTCAATTCGGCGCTCTCGGCCGCGAGTGTCACCGTCAACGACGGCGCGCGGCTGGGCGGCAGCGGCACGATCGTGGCTGACGTCACGGTCAATTCCGGCGGCACGCTCGCCCCGGGCAACAGCCCCGGCACGCTGGTCGTCGCGGCGGGTGACGTGACCCTTGCCGACGACGCGACCTTCGAAGTCGAGATCGACGGCCGCACCTACAACGCGGCGGGCGGCGCGGGCACTTACGATCGCCTGGCCTTGACCACCGGCGCGACGTTCCAGCCCAACGGCATCCTTGCGCCGACCTTGCGCGGGATCACTGGCGGCAACAATACCTTCACTCCGGTGGTGGGCGATACCTTCGTGATCGTCGATGGCGGCGCGGTCGGCTCGGGGGCGTTCGATTCGGTGGTGCAGCCGAGTTCGGGACTTGCGGCCAACACGCGCTTCGACGTGATCTATCGCTCGACGCAGGTGCTCGCGGCGGTGACCCCGACCAGCTTCGCCACGTTCGGCGCGGGCGCGGGATGGAAGCGCAACGCGGTATGGGCAGCGGCCGGGCTCGACGGCGTCCGTCCGGCGGCCGGCGCGCGCAGCGGAACCTACTATCCGCTGTTCAGCGGCCTCTACGGCTACGACGCAGGGGAACTGGGCTATGCCTTCTCGCAGATCAGTGGCGAGATCCATGCCGACACGCTGCAGATGGCGCTGAGTTCTGCGCGCGACATCAGCCAGACCGCGCTGAGCGCCGCGCAGGAACCCTGGGGCTGCTCGCCTGCGGTGCAGACGCCCGGCCAGTTCACCAACCCGGCGCCGCAAGGCACCGACGATGGCTGCGGCGTGGAATCGACCCGCAAGGGTGCGACCGCATGGGGTCGCTACATCGGCCAGTCCACCGAAGTGGGCGAGGACGGCATCGCCTATGGCTATGACCGCAAGGCGCACGGCGTGATCGCAGGCATCAACGCGGTGAACATCGACGGCACCCGGATCGGTATCGGCGGCAGCTATACAGACGGCGACATGTACAGCGATGTCGGCAGCTCGGCGGCCATCAAGACCTGGTCCGCCTTCGGTTACGGCGCGCATCGTTTCGGTGCACTCTCGCTGGGCCTCGTGGTGGGCTACAACGAGGCGAGCCTCGATACGATCCGCAACGTCGGCCTGATGACCGGCAATCAGCGCGCCACCGACAGCTACAAGATCAAGACGCTGACGGCCGCACTGGAAGCCAAGGTAGACCTCAAGCTCGGCGATCGTTCGGTGATCCGGCCCGTCGCCGGGATCGAGATCGCGCGCAGCAAGGCCGGTTCGGTGGCCGAAACGGGCTCCACCGTCATCGGCCTGACCATGCCGAGCGAGAAGTGGACCAGCGCACGGACCAAGCTGGGCGCGGAACTGGCGATCGGCGTCGGCAATCCGGTCGAGGCCGGGCTGTTCGGCAACTGGCGCCACGAACTCAAGGACGCGACGGCCGTGCGCACCGCCGAACTGGGCGCGGCCGACTGGCTGGTGTCGAGCGTCGATGCCGACAAGGACTCGTTCGAGGCGGGCGGCCAACTGGGGCTCAAGCTGACCAACGGCATCAAGATGCGCGTCGAGTACGCGATCGTGCGGCAGGGTGATTACCACACCGACCGCGCGACAGCAGGCGTTTCGATCAAGTTCTGATTGGCGGAGGGGAGGGGCGCGGTGAAGGCCGCGTCCTTCTTTCTAGTTCTCGATTCTACAGCGTGATCGCCGTCACCTGTATCATTGTCATTCCCGAGAAGGCGGGAGCCCATCTCCTTCCTGACGGTGCCGGTTGCACCGGCGTCAGATGGATCCCCGCCTTCGCGGGGATGACGGATGATGTTTTCAGACAAACACTCACCCTCGGTCCACTCCAAGCCCATCGCAGCCCCATCTTTGTAAACGAAGCAATGGTGGTCTCCGGAGCGGGTCCAGAGCAAACCAGCCCTTACCTTGCTATTGAAAATTGATCGCATTAGTTGACCGTTGAGAGAGGCAAGGGAAACTGATGCGCGCATTTCGATTCTTCGGCCCGAGCAGCAAGCAGTGACGTCCGGCGACATGCTTCTGGCGCTTGCCTCCGCGGCGGGCATTGCCGGTGTCGCGGGCTTGCGCCTTGCGTGGCGGCAAGCCCGGCGTTCGATGCCTTTGAATGCCCTCGGCTGGGCGCTTCTGCTCGTTTCCTCAGTGGTCGGCTGGATGGGCTCCGGGGCGTGGGGCACCTCCATTGCCGCGCTCTGGACAATGGGCGCGGCCTTCGTATTGCTGGCCCATGCGGCGCTCGTCTCGGAGCCTGCGAAGGTTGCCGCTTCCAACCGCCGCGCCGGAATGCTGCCCGAGAGCGGTGAACCATTGCGCCTCGGCGGGCGCGTGCTGACGTTCGTGCTGGTCGGCATCGTCTCGGCATTGCCCTCGGTGGGCGCGGCGCTGGCGATTGCGGCGCTGGGGCGGATGCTGGGATGGAGCCTTGCCAATGCTCTGGCGCTGGCGTTCTTCGCCATGCCGGTGGCGTGGATGCTGATCGCCTATGCCGTACTCATGCAGCCTACCCGGCGCGGGCAGGTTAAGGTCCTGGCCATTTCGACTCTGCCGGCATGGCCTGCTCTGGCCGCAGGACTGCTTTCATGACCACTGCTCCGGACCCTTCGACCGTCAAGCGCGCGCTGTCGGCCCACGCCGCGATCGGGCTGATCGCTGGCGCCTTGCTCTACATCGTCAGCCTGACGGGGACGATCGCGGTGTTCTACGCAGAACTCCAGCGCGCCGAGCAGGACAAGGCGCCCGAGATGGCCACCATCGCGCCCGTCGCCGTCCAGCGCGGCGTGGAAGCGGCGCTGAAGGCCGAGCAGGGCGGGCCGGTCACCACGCACCTTTACGTCCACATGCCGGTCGAGGAACTGCCGCGCACGACCATCACCACCGACACCCGCGCCACCCATGTCGCGGCGGATGGCCGGCTCGCCAATGCCGAGGAGATCGGCTGGTCGGACTTCCTGGTGGAGCTTCACTACACGCTGAACCTGCCGGCGCTCGTGGGCATGTCGATCGTCGGCATCCTCGGGGTGATGATGCTGGCGCTGTCGCTCACCGGCGTCATCGCGCATCCGCGTATCTTCCGCGATGCCTTCCTGCTGCGCGCGCGCAACCAGACCGGGCTCGGGTTGGCGGACTGGCACAACCGGATGAGCGTATGGTCGCTGCCCTTCACGGTGGCCGTGGCGCTGACCGGCGCGGTGATCGGGCTCGGGTCGATCACGGCTTACGCCATCGCCTCGCTCGACCATGGCGGCAACGTCGAGGCCGTCTACGAGCCGCTGTTCGGCGAGGAGGGCAAGCCCGACAAGCGCGTTGCCCCCGCACCGAACGTCGCGGCAGCGCTCGATTACATGGCGCGGCATTATCCGCAGGTGACGATCACTTACGTGACGCTCCACGATCCGCTGACGCGCGGGCAGGAGATTCAGGTCTCCGCGCTCCACGCAAGGCGCCTGATCTTCGGTGAGAGTTACCGTTTCGATGCGGGCGGACGCTTCCTCGGCGTTGCGGGCCTCGCGGACGGCGAACTGGGGCAGCAGGCGGCGGCCTCCAACTACCGGCTGCACTTCGGGAATTTCGGCGGATTGCCGGTCAAGCTGGCTTACGTTCTGTTCGGCACGGCGCTGACGGCGATCTGCGCGACCGGAACCTACATCTGGCTTGGCAAGCGGCGGCGGCGCGGCCACGACGAACCGCGTCTGCTCAAGGCATGGGACGCGGTGGTATGGGGAAGCCCCATGGCGCTTGCCCTGACGTTGGTGGCGCGTTTCGTCATCGGCAACGCAGCACCGTTCGCGGCGATCTTCTGGATCGGGTCGGCGCTGGTGCTGGCGGCCGCCTTCGCGCCTTTCGCGCCGCCGCGTTTCCGCCGTGCGCTCCAGATCGGGCTGGTCGCGTCGTGCGTGGGAGCAGGGGGACTGGCTCTGGCCTGAGCCGTCAGATGACCGGCACGAAGGGCGCGCGCGCCGCCTTGGCCTGATAGAGCGCGGCGTCGGCCCGCTTCACCGCTTCGCCCAGCGTCGCGTCCTCGGCAGCGACATGCGCGATGCCGATGCTGACGCCCCAGCCCGATCCGGCGCCATGGTCGGCAAGGTAGGTCTTCAGCGTCCGCGCGAAGGCTTGTGCATCCTGCGAGGGCGGCAGCAGCACGAGGAACTCGTCGCCGCCATGGCGGATCACCTGCCCGGACGACTTCGCCGCCAGTTGGCGCGATTCCTGCCCGATGGTCGCCAGCACCTCGTCTCCGGCGGCATGGCCGAAACGGTCGTTGATCGACTTGAAGTGATCGACGTCGAGGGCAATCACTCCGGCCCCCGCGACGAGGAAGCGGGGCGCGACATGTTCCAGCCCGGCCCGGTTCCACGTGCCCGTCAGCATGTCACGCAAGGCAGCGTTGCGCAGGCGGCTCTGCACCAGTTCCACCGGGATCGCCAGCAGGCCGAGGTTGAGCACGCCGAGCAGGATCTGGTCGGACAGCATGGCCAGCAGCGCGACCCACTCGTCTCCGGGCATCGCCCAGATCGTCGCGACGATCGACAGCATGTAGCCCGGCAGGTAGGCCAGCATCGACAGTCCCGCCATGCGCCGCCCGGACGATTGCGCCGCGTTGCCGGTGAAGGCCAGGATGTACCCGGAAAGCCCCATCGAGATCGACAGGCCCAGCGCATCGCCTATCGTCTGCCAGATGCCGTAGGGCTGAACGAGCCCAGCGGCGCCCAGCACAAGCGGCAGGCCATGGCCCAGGGCCGCGCTGGCTATGGGAATTATCATCCAGCGTACGAAGGCGCTGTGTCCTTCCAGCAGGCGAGCCCCGGTCACCGGCAGCACGTTGGTCATTCCGAGCACTGCATAAAGCAGGGTGACGATGACAGGCGTGCGCAGCGGCGCGAACGAAAAGGCGAGGATCGCGCCGCTGTAGAGCAGCGAGGACATGCCCCAGCACAGGAAGTGCCGCTCGCTGCGGGCGCGCAAGAACAGCACCGTGAAGACGATGCCGAACGCCATCGAGGCGAGGATGCTGCACAGGCGCAGCGTATCG
Organism: Novosphingobium sp. 11B; assembly: GCF_054589055.1. Taxonomy (NCBI): domain Bacteria; kingdom Pseudomonadati; phylum Pseudomonadota; class Alphaproteobacteria; order Sphingomonadales; family Sphingomonadaceae; genus Novosphingobium; species Novosphingobium sp. 11B. Next base: position 36,132 of record NZ_BAAILP010000146.1, read on the forward strand.
ACGTCCGGAAAGCTCATTTGCGGCCCCTTATGGCCGGGGCCGTCTGGCAGCAAATGGTTAATTTACGATGGCGCGGATCAGGGCATGCACCATGACGGAAAAGGCTGTCAGCGCCCGGCAGGCTCACGGCTCAAGCGGGTCATGAGCAGGGCGGCGCGCTTGATCTGGCGTGGGAAGCTGGAAAGGTCGACGCGCTCCTCGGGTGTATGATCGCCGCTGCTCGACGGGCCGAGCCCTGCCAGTCCATCGACGTACTGTGCGACGAAGCTGATGTCGCCCGCACCGCGCTTCAGCGGGTCGAGCGCGGGCATGGCCTTCAAACCGAGGTCGGTGTTGATCGTGTTGAGCCGGTCGAGCAGCGCCTGGTTGCCGGGCGTGGGCGCCATCGGCGGATAGCCGTCCTTGAAACGGATGGCCGCGTCGGTACGCGGCAGGTGACGGGCGACGATGGCCTGCATCCTGGCCTTGACCCGCTCGACCTGCTCGGGCGTCAGAGCGCGGTAGTCGCCCTTGGCGATCGCGACGGGCGGGATGATGTTGGTCTTGCCGGTGGCGGTGACTTGCGCCTCGTCTCCGCTGAGCGCTGCCGTGGCGCCGCCGCCGACGAGGCCGATGTTGAAGGTCAGGTTGGGCTCGGGCAATTCCTCGCGGAAGGCGGTGATGATGCGCGCGAGTTCGAAGACGGCGCCGTCGCCTACCTCCGGCGAGAAGATGCCGCTGGAATGCGCGGTGATCCCGCTGGCGGTGATCGTGTAATCCCCCGCCGAGCGCCGCGCGACCGAGCCGTAGTCCTGTCCGTCGACGATCACCAGCCCCTCGAAATCGAGCGCGACGTCGGCCCGCTTGCCCGCCGCGACCAGGTCGGCGCGGGCCAGGCTGACGGGCTCGCCCGCAGCCTCCTCGTCGCCGGTGAGGACGACCTCGATGTTGGCGCCCGCCAGCGTGCCCGCCGCCTTCATCGCCTTGAGCGCGGCGAGCATCACCACGACGCCGCCCTTGTCGTCCGCCGCGCCGGGGCCGTGCAGCATGGTGCCCTCGCGCCGGGCGGTCTGGAAGGGGGAGCCTGGCTCGAACACGGTATCGAGATGGCCGATCAGCAGCATCCGGGTCGTCCCGCGCTTGCCCTTGTGCGTGGCGATGAGGTGCCCGGCGCGGCCCACCGCATCCATCGGCACCCAGCGCGTCTCGAAGCCCAGCGCCGCGAATTCGGGCGCGACCATGGCGTTCACCTTGCGCACGCCGTCAAGATTACGGGTGCCGCTGTTCTGCGCGACGAGCTTTTCGAGCAGGGCGATATCGCTTTCCGTGCCCGCATCGGCGGTGCTCACGATCTGGCGTTCGGCAGGCGATAGCGCTGCGAGGGCCGGCGCCGCGCCGAAGGTCAGGGGAAGCAGGGCGGAGAGGGCGGCGATGCGGATGCGAGACATGGCCCTACGATAGCCCCGATGCGGTCCGGCGCAAGGCCGCGGTGGACAGGACCTGCCGGGGCGGGCATCGTCGCGCCGGTCCATTCGAACGAGGTCGAACGATGCGCATCGCCGTCTATGGCACCCGTAGCTACGACCGCACGTTTCTGTCAGCTGCCAATGCGGATCATGATTTCGACCTGCAGTTCCTCGACGCTCCCCTGACGCTCTCGACCGCCCGGCTCGCCGAAGGGCACGAGGCGGTCTGCGTCTTCGTCAACGACAAGGCCGACCGGGCCGTGCTCGAAGCGCTCGCGAGTGCAGGCGTGCGGCTGCTGGCGCTGCGGTGCGCGGGGTACAACAACGTCGATCTTGCCGCCGCCGACCGGCTCGGGATCGCGGTGGTGCGGGTGCCCGCCTATTCGCCCCATGCTGTGGCGGAATTCACCGTCGGGCTGCTGCTCTCGCTTGACCGCAAGATCCACCGCGCGTGGTCGCGGGTGCGGGAGAACAACTTCGCGCTGGACGGGCTTGTCGGCCGCAATCTACATGGCCGGGTGGCGGGCGTCGTCGGCACCGGCCAGATCGGTGCTCTCGTCGCCCGCACGCTGCGCGCCGGGTTCGGCTGCGACGTGCTGGCGAGCGATCCGGTGGTCGATGAGGGGCTGGTCGAAATCGGCGTGCGCTACGTCGAGCGAGAGGCCTTGCTCTGCGAATCGGAAATCGTCACGCTGCACTGTCCCCTGACGCCGGATACGTATCACCTGATCGATGCCGCCGTCCTCGCGGCGGCGCGGCCGGGTCTTGTCGTGGTCAACACCAGTCGCGGCGCCCTGATCGACACCGCCGCGCTGATCGAGGCGCTCAAGCAGCGCCGCGTCGGCGGCGTCGCCCTCGATGTCTACGAGCAGGAGGCGGGGGTCTTCTTCGACGACCTGTCCAGCGAGATCATCGACGACGACCTGCTGCAGCGGCTTCTGACGTTCCCCAACGTGCTGATGACCGGGCACCAGGCATTCCTCACCGAGGAAGCACTGGACGCGATCGCGCGGACCACACTGCAGAGCGTAAGCGACTTCGCAGCCGGCCGCGCGCTGCCGAACCGGATTCGATCGGAGACGGTAAGAAGCTGATCTTTGGAAGTATTATCCGCTGTCGCGCGCCCGCTTGGGGTCGGGCGGTCATCATCCTGTGATCATGATCTGGAGCGGAAGAAGTTGGCTCCCATTTCAGTATACGTCTAAAAAAATTCAATATTCGTATCCGATGAAGCAAGAAAAACCATATCACGATATCGCGCTATGGCAAGAAATTCATTGCTAAAGGTGGCGGTCCAGTCTTGCGAATTTGCGAAGGATGCGCCTTTGTCATTGCCACGAGAACCCACGCATGGGGTTCGCAAGCGTGATCGCGATCGTAAGGAACGTATCAAATCAGCAGGAAGTCCTAAAGAATCCTTGAGAGAACGTGCCGTGGCTTTCGTGCGCGAGCGGGGCGAAGTGAGAACCAAGGACCTCACAGGCATTGGTATCCCTCGCTGTTATCTCTCCCGCATGTGTCACGAAGGGCTGCTCCAGAAGACCGGATACGGCCGTTATCGGATTGCAGGCTGATTCTCCATCGACAGAAAAACGGCAGCTTAGAATCCCTGTCGGAAACTGTGGCGCCTCCGCTGCTGATGGGCCAGGGATCGCACCTCGCTTGTTGACCCTATCCACATGTTCAATGAGCAGGTTGCAAGCCTGTATGCTTGCAACCGTGGCCTTCCGATCGGGCTGGCAGTTCAGAACCCCGCAGGGCCTGTGGCACATCCAGCCATCTGTTGGACCACGATCATGATGCAGCAAGGCGCTTCGCGACGTAAGGGGGTAGGGCACTGAAGTGCCGATTGTGCCGACGCTTGCCCTTTGGGCCGGATTCTGCGCTCCTGGCTACAGATCCTGTGCCGCCGGTTGGGTTAGCTGATTTCTTCCAAACTGCGTCATATTCTGGGGCCGATGTCATATGGGCGTATAGATTGTCCCCAATTCTGAGCGACGACCGAAACGCTCGGGGCGCAGCATGATTCCTTTTGATGGTCAGAGTCGCGGCGAACGCGGGCGCATGGCTTTGCTCCGTCATATCGAGCGAACCGGATGCACCATCGCCGGCGATCCGGTCTGGACTGATGACGAGATCGCCCGTTTGTGCGCTGCCTTTCCCGACAGGAAAGCTGCCTGCGTGGCTCTGCCGCGCAGAACCCTTGCAGCTGTTATGCACAAGGCGCGGCAATTGGGGCTCGTACCTTCTCGCCGGATATGGACCAGCGATGAGGCTATTCGCCTGCGGAAGCCCTATGTGGCAGGCATTCCCATGTCGGAATTACTCGAGATGTTTCCAGGCAAGACCCGCTCGCAAATATGGAGGAAGGCCCGCGATAAGGGATATCGTCGCCCCCGGCGTGCGCCCACGCCAACTGGAATGCCGCTTGTCGACAGCATTCGCAAACGCGCGTTCGAATGCCGCCTTTCGATGACGGACCTCGACGCCTTTGTTGGCAGGCGGCGATATTTCGTATCGCCCAGCTACATGGATTGGCGTGCTCTCCAGCGGGCGATGATCCTTCTGGGCGGGCGACCCACGATATTCTGGGCCCATGCCTAGCTCCGGAAGCGATCAGGCAAAGGGCATATCTGAGCCGTTTTGGTCTGAGGTGGAGGACCAGGTGCTGCGGGAAATCTACCCAGACTATCGCGCATTGCGGCGCCTGCTGCCTGGTCGGACCGTTGCAGCTATCAAGCATCGTGTGCGGAGAATCGGGATCGTGGTCCGGCGCCATGTCTGGACCAACAAGGAAGTGCTACGCCTTCATGCTGCTTATCGTGACAGCGTGTCCGACAATGAACTCATCAAGCTCTTCCCCGGACTGCGCTTGTGTCAAATCAAGAGCAAGGCATCCCATATCGGCGCCGTCCGAAGACAACCGAGTTTGGTGACGTTCGAAGACCCCACGCTCGATGCGATCCGTCGCCGGTCAAAAGAGATGCAAATCTCCTTTGTTGAACTGGACAAGCGGGCAGGGACGGGGCGTTTCTTCCAGAAATCATGCCGTCGCCCTTCGCTGAAGCATATCGCTCATGCGGCACGCATCCTGGAGGCGCAGGTCGGGATCGAGTGGCTTGATTGATGCCGATTGATCGTGTCGCCTGCCAGTTCCGTCATCGACGCTGCCAAGGTGACCGCGGCGTATTTTACCGATCGCCATTGTACAAATCATCGCGTGTCCAGGCGCTGGTACGGATGATCGTCTGGCGCTCAAGGCGTGCAAGCAGGGCCGCGCGTGCGGCGAGCGCAAGCCTACCAGACGGTGCGACTGGACCGATTTGCGCGATTGCTCGCCCATGGATGGTGACAAGATAGCTGTGCCCGTCAGCCACGTCTTGGAAGATGGTGGGCAGTTTGGACTTTGCGTCTGTCGCCGATATCGTCTTCCTCATCGGATGCTAGATCAACGTTCGGGGCAATCCATAATTGTTTGGTGCTTATAAGCGATTTGCGAGAATGGGAAAATCGCCCACTCGTATAATATGAGGCTGATCCACCACCCATTGTCGGGCGTTCGGCAATTGGGACATTCCGGTCAGTCGCCTTCGGAGAGGCGGCCATTGGAAAGCCGACATTCAGTCCGCTTGGGGCGCTCTCGGTCTCTGCTCTGACTAAAGGCATTGATGTCGCGCACCTGCGTGACTGAAACGAAATGCCAGCAAACGATTCAACGTCGAACGCAGCGGAAGCCGATGTGCGAGGTGGAAGTGTCGATCATCTCGGGATGGCGCGCGGCGGGGCGGTAGCGCTGGCAATAGTTCGCCGCGCACAAGTGAGAACCGCCCTTGAGCA
>NZ_BAAILP010000147.1:0-13811 GCF_054589055.1 Novosphingobium sp. 11B
GACAAGCTCAGCCTGAGCGGATTTGAGAGGTTCTCTCTATTCCGCTCAGGCTGAGCTTGTCGAAGCCCCATCGGCAAAAGCCATCAGCAGCCGCCCCGGAATGAGCCCGGGACGGCTGGCAGCCCGGCTTACTTGGCCGCAGCGATCACCGCGCAAGCGATGCGCCCGCCGGCATTACCCGAAGGCTGGCTGGTGTAGTCGTCCACGCCTGCGTGGATCACCAGCGCCGAACCGTCCGCGTCGAGCAGCGACTTCGGCCCCGGCGAGAGCGTCACGCCGGAATTCAGCACCTGCGTCTTGAGCAGGCCGTCCGCGCCGACATTCTGATTCGGCATGTCACCGCCATGCGGCCCCGTAGCGACCATATAGCCGTGCTGGTGATCGCCGCCGGTGAAATGGCCGCCCGAACTGTCGAACTTGGTCGCGGTGTCGCACACGCCCTTCTGGTGGAAGTGGAAGCCGTGCTCACCCGCCGGAATGCCCTTGGCCTCGGCGCTGACGAGGACGCCTGCCGGGGTCTCCTGCAGCATGACCATGCCGATGGTCTTGCCGTCCAGCCCAATCAGATCGGCGTGGATCATCGGCGCGGCGGCCGCCGTCGTTGCGGAATGGCCGGCATGCTCGTCAGCTGCGCTGGCCGCGCCGGCGAGCGAGAGCAGGACCGCCGAGGCGGCGAGGATGCGGGAGGATCGCTTCATATCGTATCTCCGGTCTTTCGGGCTGGATGGCTGCGAAACGCAGCCGCACGCATGGACGTTCCCCCGCCCCGCGTGGACATTCACGACCCTAAAGCCCTGCACATGAAAGGCAATCGCAACTGGCAATGAAATTTTGCACGCTATGCGGACAACAAAAAAGGCGGCCCCAGGGACCGCCTTCTTCGTGAAGCTGATGTTCGGAGCCTGAAGCCCCGCCCAATCAGTTCTTCTTGAGCGTGAGACCGCCGAAACGCTTGTTGAACTGGGCCACGCGGCCACCGTCCTGAAGCTGGGCCTTGCCGCCGGTCCATGCCGGGTGCGAGGTCGGGTCGATGTCCAGAACCAGCGTGTCGCCTTCCTTGCCCCAGGTCGAGCGGGTCTGGAAGGTGCTGCCGTCGGTCATCTGCACCGTGATGGTGTGGTAGTCGGGATGCGTATCGGCCTTCATGGGTCTATCTCTTTCGCATGTGGCCGGTTCCGACCGGCCTGGCTTGGAAAGCGGCGCGCTTACAGCGAAGCGGGCCTGAATGCAAGGGCGAAGAAGCCCACCCCTGCCCCTCCCGCGAGCGGGAGGGGAATGAGAGGTCCCCGCCAACACAGCCCTCCCGCTTGCGAGAGGGCCGGAAGGCTTGGCAGCTTGCTGCCTAGCCGGACGGGGTGGGCAGCAGCCTCAGGCGTCCGCGATCATCGCCGTGAAGTTGACCTCGCAGGTCACCTTGTCGTCGATGGAGGCCTTGCCCCAGAACTTGCACACGCGCGAACGCTTCTGGACGAAGCCGGTGCGCAGCGTCAGCAGGTGTCCCGGGGTCACGGGGGCGCGGAACTTCGCGTCCTCGATCGCCATGAAATACACCAGCTTGCCGGTCCCGGCGAGGCCGAGGGTCTCGATCGCGAGGATGCCCGCAGCCTGCGCCAGCGCCTCGATCTGGAGGACGCCGGGCATGATCGGTCGGCCGGGGAAGTGCCCCTGGAAGAAGTCCTCGTTGAAGCTCACCGCCTTGACCGCCTCGATCTCCTCCTCGGAGATCGAGACCACGCGGTCGACGAGCAGCATCGGGTAGCGGTGCGGAAGCGCCGCCAGGATCTTCGCGGTGTCGTACACGACTTCGGCCTTATCGCTCATGCCCGTGACGTCCGATCAGCGGCCCGAGGGCTGCGTCGCCGGCGCGGCGCCGGCCGGAGCCTGGCCCTGCGCGGCAGCCTGCTGCGCACGCTGTTCACGAACCTGGCGCGGTTCCCAACCGGCGGGCGGAACCAGCTGCGCCGAGGGGATCGACGTGTTCAGCTCGTTCAGGATGTCCTGGTTGAGGTTGTAGGCGCCGCCGTTGACCGCGAGAATCGCGTCGGGCGAGATCAGGATCGACACGCCCTTCTTGGTCATCGCTGCCTTGACCGCGTCATTCAGCTTGTCTTCGATCTGCTCGTTGACGTAGGCCTGCGACAGGCCGACCGGCTGCAGGATGCGCTGGAGTTCGGCCTTGCCGTTCTCCTGGATCTGCTGGATCGAACCAGCCTGCTGTTCAAGTGCGGCCTGCGTGACCTTGCCGCCCTGACGGTCGGCGTTGAACTTGTCGATCAGCGGCTTGATCTGGGCGTTGAGCGCGTTCTGACGGGTCTGCGCCTGGTCGAACTGCGCCTTGAACGTGGTCTGGCGCTGCGTCTCGGCGGTCTTGAACGCGTTCGAGTTGGCGATCACCGCATCGAAGCTGGCAACGCCGAGGCCCTGCACGATGGTGCCGCCGGTTGCGGGGGCGGCGGCGGCCGGAGCGGGCTTGGCAGCCAGCGCGGGCTGCGCCGAGACGGCGGCGAACGCGAGGCCGGCAGCCAGCGCGATGGTCTTGTTCTTGGTAATCATCAGAACTGGGTTCCCACGTTGAAGTTGAATGCTTTGGGATCGTCGCCGTACTGCTTGAGCAGAACGCGCGAGAAGTCGATGCGGAACGGACCGAAAGGCGAGTTCCAGTTCACGCCGATGCCGATGGCGACACGCGGCTTCCAGGTATCGCCGACGAATTCCTCGGCGAACCTGTACTGATATTGGGCCTGACCATCCACGAGATACGGAGTGCTCGTCACAGTCGTCGTCTGATTGCCACTGGCATCGAGGTATAGCTGGTTACAGCCCGGGTTACACTGTGTGAGCGCCGGCGTCTTGACGCTCCACACCGCACCGACGTCAGCGAAGATCGACGGGCGCAAGCCCATCTCACGCGCACCCGAACCCAGCGGAATTTCCATCTCCGCACGACCCATGTAGTAGTAGTTGCCGCCCAGAGCGTCGTCGGTCCAGTTGCTGCGGTCGGTCGAGACGCTGCCGTCCGTGTTCAGCTGCTTGCGCAGCACGCGCGGGCCGACGCCGCGGATGGCGAAGCCGCGGAACTGCGGCTGACCGAGGTAGAAGCGGTCGGTCAGGCGGATATCCTGACCCGAAAGACCCTTGATCACGCCACCTTCCCCCGAAAGCGAGAAGATGAAGCCGTGGCCCATGTTGAAGAACTTCGACGCATTGCCGCGAACTCGAGCATACTTCACGTCGCCGCCGAGCCCTGCGAAATCGACGTTGATCGACGCCGTGGTGCCACGCGTCGGACGGACGCGATTGTCGAGCGTATCGTAGATCAGAGAGGCGCCAACGATCGAACTGAGGCGCTTCCCGATCGCGTCACACAAGTAACGCCCGGCGATTAGCGGACTGCACTGCCCGTTCGCGTCGTAATATTCGCTACCGAGGCTAACGTCATCGTAGTTGAGCGTATAGCTGCCCACCGCAGTCAGATACTCGGTCAGCGGCACACCCGCACGGACATTGAAGCCGGTAGTCGACTGCGAGTACGTGGTATTACGATTGGTGTTATAGTAGTTGAAGCTGTTGTAGTCGCGGCGGTAGATATTGACGCCGAGCGACACGTTCTTGTCAAACAGGTAAGGCTCGACGAAGCTCGCCTCGACGCTCTTCGAATAGCGCGAGATGCTGCCCGACAAGCCCACCGTCTGGCCACGACCGCGGAAGTTGCGCTGGCGGATCGATGCCTGGAAGATGAAGCTCTCAAGGCTGGAGAAACCTGCCGAAAGCTGGAGTTCGCCGGTCGGCTTCTCCTCGACGTTGGCTTCCAGCAGGATGCGATCGTCGGCGCTGCCGGGCTTCTGCTCGACCTCGAACTTCTCCTGGAAGTAGCCGAGCGACTTGATGCGATTGGTCGAACGCTTGACCTGCAGCGAATTGAACGCGTCGCCTTCCGCGAGGCGGAACTCGCGGCGCACGACCTTGTCCTGGGTCAGCGTGTTGCCGTTGATGTCGATCTTCTCGACATAGACGCGCGGCGCCTCCTGGATCACGAAGGTCAGCCCCATGGTGAGGTTTTCCTTGTCGCGATCGTACTGCGGGCGGACGTCGGCAAAGGCGTAGCCGAAGGCACCGGCAGTCTCGTTCAGACTGTCGATCGTGTCCTCGACCTGCTTGGCGTTGTACCAGTCGCCCTTGTGCATCGGCAGGCGCGACGCCATCTTCTCGCCGTCGAAGTCGCGCAGTTGGCTTTCGACCTTCACGTCGCCGAACTTGTAGCGCTTCCCTTCCTCCACCACGTACGTGATGATGAAGTCCTTCTTGTCCGGCGTCAGTTCGGCCACCGCCGAGACGACGCGGAAGTCGGCATAGCCCTGCGTCAGATAGAACTGGCGCAGCTTCTGCTGGTCGAAGGCCATGCGATCGGGGTCGTAGCTGGTGCCCGAGCTGAACAGACGGGTGAAGCGCGCCTGCTTGGTCACCATCTGGCCGCGCAGTTCGCCGGCCGAGAAGTGCTCGTTGCCGATGATGTTGATCTGGCGGACCTTGGACTTGTCGCCCTCGGTGATCTCGAAGACGATGTCGACGCGGTTCTGGTCGAGCGAGACCATCTTCGGCTCGACGGTCGCGGCGTAGCGGCCCTGGCGCTTGTACAGCTCGATGATGCGGGCGACGTCGGCGCGGATCTTGGAACGGGTGAAGATCTGGCGCGGCGCGACCTTGATCTCCGGCAAGATCTTGTCGTCCTTGATGCGCTTGTTGCCTTCAAGGATGATGCGGTTGACGACCGGGTTCTCCTGAACCGTGATCGTCACCACGCCATTGTCGAACGCAACCTGCGCGTCCTTGAACAGTTCGGTGCCGTAGAGGTCCTTCAGCGCGGCGTCGGCGGAAACCTTGGTGTAGTTCTGGCCGACGCGCATCTTGATGTAGGACAGGACCGTCTGCGCCTCCAGACGCTCGGCGCCCTTCACCACGATGGTCTGGATCGGCTGGCCTTCCTCGACCGGCGCCACCACGGCCGGGGCCGGAGCGGCGGGAGCGGCAGGAACCGGCGCACGCTTGCCGGCCTTTGCAGCTTGCGCGGAAGCCTCCATGGGCATCCCCGCGAGAATGGTGGTCCCGAGGAGCACTGCTGCAACTTGCGAGCCCCAGAGGCCTCGGGCGCTGCGCGCTCCAGTGCCGCGAACCATTTCCCGTCCGATCATTCTACGCAAAATCCCGTATTCGCTTTCGCGATGAAAAACAGACCACCGGCGGGAGCGCACCCAGACCCGCAGGCAATCGCAGCCATCTGCCCGATGGAGCCGGTCCAATCAAGCAGACAAAACCCGGCAACATTGTGATCGCTCGTGAATCCCTCCAGGCTATCCCCCGAAAATAGGGAGAGAGGCCAGGTCATTGACCGTGACGAAGACCATCAGCGCCAGCACCAGCGCCACACCCGTCTTTATCGCCCATTCCTGACTGCGTGCACCCAGGGGTCTGCGCCGGACCAGTTCAGCCGCGTAGAAAGCCAGATGTCCGCCGTCGAGGCCAGGAATTGGCAGGAGGTTGATGAATGCCAAGTTAATCGAGATCAGGGCGGCGAACTCCACGAAGGCTTCCCAGCCCAGCGTGAAAGTCTGCCCTGAATACTGCGCGATCTTGATCGGACCGCCCAGTTCGCGGACAGATCGGTCGCCCGTGAAGATCTGGGTTATGCCGGTCACCATGTTGCCCATGGCGCGGAAGCTCTGCTGGAATCCGAGAGCGACGGCATCGACCGGGCCGACCTGCTCGAAGCGGCCTGCGCGTACGCCGATCTGACCGACCTTCTGCGGCTTGCCCTGTGCGTCAGGGATCGAGCCTTCGGTCACCTTGACTTGGAAAGTGCGGACTTCACCGTCACGCCGCACCGAGAGATCGACGCTGCGCCCCGCCTGCGGGCGGATGAGTTCGGGGATGTCCTCGAAGCTGGTGATTGCGGCGCCGTTCACCGCGACGATGCGGTCGCCCACCTTGAGCCCGGCGTCCTCGGCCGGCGAATCGCCATAGAAGCCGCCGACGACGGGCGGCATCATCCGCACGCCGATATCGCCGATCTTCGCCTTGTTACCGAACTGGTCGCTGAACTCCTGCGTCGCCAGCTTCACCGGAAGGACAAGCGTGCGCCCTGCCCGCTCCACCGCGATCGGCAGCGTCTTGCCGGGGAAGTACGCGACGCGGCCCGGCACGTCGGTCGCTCCGTCAACCTTGTCACCGTCGATCGCGACGATGCGGTCGCCGACGCGCATACCCGCAGCCTGCGCGGGCGAGTTGGCGGTAAAGCCGCTGATCTCCGCATCGTTTACGACGCGGCCGTAGATCGAGAAGAACCCGGCGAAGATCGCGACGCACAGCAGCAGGTTGGTCAGCGGCCCGGCAAAGACGATCAGCGCGCGCTGCCACAGCGGCTTGGAATGGAAGGTCTGCGCCCCCTCACGCGGGGAAAGGCTTACGTCGTCGGGCTTCGGCGCGCTCGTCGGGTTCATGTCGCCTGCGAACTGGACGTAGCCGCCGAGAGGCAGCGCCGAGAGCTTCCAGCGGGTGCCGCGCTTGTCGGTCCAGCCTGCCAGTTCCTTGCCGAAACCGATGGAAAAGGCGTCCGCCTTCACGCCGAACAGGCGGCCGACGAGATAGTGCCCCAGCTCATGGATAAGGACCAGTGGCCCCAGCACCAGGAGGAAGGCGAAGATCGTCGTCAGAATTCCTGGTGAACCGGTCAAGCTATGCCTCTCTTCAGGTGCTGGTCACGAGTACACGCGCCCTCGCCCGGGCCTCCGTATCCACGTCGAGGACGTCGGAGAGGCTACCGGGCGGCGGCGGCGCATACGAGCCTAGCACGTCTTCCACTTGTGCAGAGATACGCGTGAACGAAATCTGACCGCCAAGGAACGCAGCAACCGCGATTTCGTTCGCGGCGTTGAGCACGGCGGGGATCGCCCCGCCCGCCTGCGCCGCCTCGCGCGCGAGGCGGGTGGCGGGAAAGCGCACTTCGTCGGGCTTGCGGAAAGTCAGTTCGCCGATCTCGGCAAGATCGAGCGGGGCGCAGGGCGTGTCCATGCGCGCGGGCCAGGCCAGCGCCGAGGCGATCGGCACGCGCATGTCCGAGGGGCCGAGCTGCGCCAGGGTCGAGCCGTCACGATACTCGACCATCGAATGGACCACCGACTGCGGGTGGACGATGATCCGCAGCTTATCGAGGCCGACGGGGAACAGGTGGTAGGCCTCGATCAGTTCGAGGCCCTTGTTGAACATCGTCGCCGAATCGACGCTGATCTTCGCGCCCATGTCCCAGTTGGGATGGCGGACCGCCTCGGCCGGAGTGGCGGCGCTGAGGCGCTCCCACGACCAGTCCCGGAACGGGCCGCCGCTGGCCGTCAGGGTGATCCAGCGCACATGGGCATGGTCGTTGCCGGTGAGGCACTGGAAGATCGCGTTGTGCTCGGAATCGATAGGCAGCAGCGTGGCGCCGTGGCGCGCTACGGCAGCCATCATCACCTCGCCCGCGGAAACCAGCGCTTCCTTGTTGGCAAGGGCGATGATCCCGCCCTGCTCGATCGCCGCCATCGTCGGCGCAAGGCCGGCACAGCCGACAATCGCCGCGACGGTGACGTCGGCGCCGCGCGCAGCCGCCTCGATCAGCGCGGCGGGGCCGCCTGCAACTTCGATCCCGGAACCCGCAAGCGCCTCCCGCAGAGCAGGCAAGTGCACCTCATCGGCGACGACGGCGACCTCGGCTCCGAATTCCCGCGCCAGCTTCGCCAGTTCGGCCGCATTGGAATGCGCAGTCAGCGCCACCACACGCCACTCGTCGCGATTGCGGCGGATCAGGTCGAGCGTCGAGGCGCCGATCGAGCCGGTCGCGCCAAGCACCGTCAGGGAGCGCAAAGAACCGGTCATGCCAACACCACGATAGCCATCGCCAGCAGGAACAGCACCGCCAGCAATCCGTCAACCCGGTCGAAGAAACCGCCATGCCCCGGAATGAGGTTGCCCGAGTCCTTGAACCCCGCGCGGCGCTTCATCCAGCTTTCGAAAAAATCGCCCACCTGCGCACAGACCGCCACCAGCAGTCCGGCCGCAAGGCAGGTCGCAAAGAGCGGAACCGCGCCCGCTGTCGCATACCAGCAGGGCTGCGTACCGAAGCACGACACCGCGTTCGCCGCCGAGACGTCGGGCGTAAGACGGATCGCGCCTTCCTGCCAAAGCTGCGCGGCGGTGAAGAGCGCGAGCGTCGCGCCCAGCGCCGCGCCCATCAGGCCCGACCAGGTCTTGGACGGGCTGATCGACGGCGCGATCTTCGGCCCGCGCAAGGTGCGGCCAGTGAAATAGGCGCCCACGTCCACCGCGATCACCGTCCCCAGCAAGGTCAGGATCGGCGCGAGGGTGAAGGCATCGTTATGCAGGAACAACAGCATGGCCGCGCCGATGCCGACATAGAGCATCCCCACGAAGTTCCACGCGGCCCGCGCACCCGGTCCCGGAGTGATGCGACGGGCAAGCCTGATCCACTCCCACAGCACCCCGACCGAGACGGCGCAGACGAAGGCGATCCACACCGGCCCGCCCAGCCACAAGGCAGTCCCGGCGACCGCCACCATGACGATGGCCGAAAGCGTCCGCACCTTGAGATCGGAGGTGCCTTTCGCCGGAGGCTCAGCGCCCGCCATAGCGACGCTCGCGAGTGGTGAAGGCGCTGAGCGCATCGCGCAAGTGATCGGCGGTGAAATCCGGCCAGAGCACGTCGGTGAACAGCATTTCGGCGTAAGCCGCCTGCCACAGCAGGAAGTTCGACAGCCGGACCTCGCCCGAGGTGCGGATCAGCAAGTCGAGCGGCGGCAGGTCCGCCGTGTCGAGTTCCGCCGCGATCGTCTCGGGCGTGATCGGCCCCTTCGCCGCAGCCTTGGTCGCCGCGCGGGCGATCTCGTCCTGTGAGCCGTAGTTCAGCGCGACCGCCAGCGTCGTCTCGGTATTGTGCGCGGTCTTGGCCATCGCGCCTTCGACCAGTTCGACCAGTTCAGGCTTAAACGCCTTGTAATCGCCGATGATCTTGAGGCGCACGCCCGCCGCCGCGAATTCGTCGAGGTCGGAGAGGATGAAGCGCTTCATCAGGCTCATCAGGTCCGAGATCTCGTCCTCGGGCCGCCGCCAGTTCTCGGTCGAGAAGGCGTAGAGGGTCAGTGCCTCCAGCCCCATCTCGCGCGCGCCACGCACGACGCGGCGCACCGCCTCCACGCCGCGCTGGTGGCCCACGGCGCGCGGAAGCAGGCGCTTCTTCGCCCAGCGCCCGTTGCCGTCCATGATGATGGCGACATGACGGGCGCGCAGAGATTCGTCCTTGGCCATCAGGCTCCCTTCTCGGCGAAGCGCAACAGGCTCACTTGCCGAGGATTTCCTTTTCCTTGGCCGCGAAGACCTCGTCGAGGGCCTTGACCATCTCGTCGGTCAGCTTCTGGACTTCGGTTTCGCCGCGCTTGCGGTCGTCTTCCGAGATTTCCTTCTTCTTCTCGTCGGCCTTCAGGTTCTCGATGCCGTCGCGGCGCACGTTACGCACGGCGACGCGCGCCTTCTCGGCATAGGAGCTGGCGAGCTTGGCCAGTTCCTTGCGGCGCTCTTCGGTCAGATCGGGGATCGGCAGGCGCAGGGTGTTGCCGTCGTTGATCGGGTTCAGGCCCAGACCCGCCGAACGGATCGCCTTCTCGACCGGACCGATATTGGTCTTGTCCCACACCTGCACCGAAAGCATGCGCGGCTCGGGCGCGGAGATCGTCGCAACCGACGTGATCGGCATCGCGCTGCCATAGACGGTCACGGTGATCGGCTCCAGCAGCGCGGTGTTCGCGCGGCCGGTGCGCAGGCCCGAGAGGTCGTGCTTGAGCGCGTCGATCGCGCCCTTCATGCGGCGCTCGAGGTCCGCCTTGTCGTACTTTGCCATGGTTCAGGCTCCTTTCTGAACGATCGTCTTGGTGCCGCCACCCGCAAGGACGGTGGCCAGGTTGCCCTGCTCGCGGATCGAGAACACGACGATCGGAATGCTGTTGTCGCGGCACAGGGCCACGGCGGAGGCGTCCATCACCTGCAGGTTGTCGGCGAGGACGGTGTCGTAATCGACGGAATCGTACCGCTTGGCGTCGGGGTTGCGCTTGGGATCGCTGTCGTAGACGCCATCGACGCTGGTGCCCTTCAGAAGAGCATCGCAGCGCATCTCGGCGGCGCGCAGGGCGGCGCCGGAATCAGTGGTGAAGTACGGCGCGCCGACACCGGCAGCGAAGATCACCACGCGCCCCTTCTCAAGGTGGCGCTCGGCCCGGCGGCGGATCACCGGCTCGCAGACCTGGTCCATCTGCACGGCGCTCTGCACGCGCGTTTCCACGCCGATCTGTTCCAGCGCGTTCTGCATCGCCAGCGCGTTCATCACGGTGGCCAGCATGCCCATGTAGTCGGCCTGCGCCCGGTCCATGCCGCGCGCGGCGCCCGCCATGCCGCGGAAGATATTGCCGCCGCCGATGACAAGGCAGATCTCGAGCCCGGTTTCCTTGGCCGCCTTCACTTCCTTGGCAAGTTCCGCGACGAAATCGGGGTCGATTCCGAACTGCTGGCTCCCCATCAGCACTTCGCCCGAAAGTTTGAGCAGGACGCGCTTGTAGGGGGATGACATGCCGCTGGGTCTCCTGTGGGGGCCGGAAATACTGGAACGGCCCCGGCTTTAGGAGGGCAAGCACGAATTGCCAAGGGGCTTGGACTGTGGATGAACCCGGTTCAGCGCGCCATTACGGACAGTTCTTCCTCACGCCGATCGTAAGCGACTTGCGCCGAGGCCACCGATCCCATCCGCCTCTCCGCCCAGTCGATCATCGCCTGCAGCGCATCAAGCAGTTCCCGCCCCAGCGGCGTTACCGCATAACTGACCGAAACCGGCACCGTCGGCACCACATCGCGGCGCACCAGCCCGTCGCGCTCCAGCGAGCGCAGGGTCTGGCTGAGCATCTTCTGCGAAATGCCGTCGATATGCCGCTTGAGCCCGTTGAAGCGCATGTCCCCGGCCCCGAGCGTCGTGAGGATCAGCACACTCCACTTGTCGGCGATACGATCGAGCAACTGCCGCGTCGGACAATCCGCCGCATAGACGTTGGGCGCGAGGCAGGCGGTTCCCTCAAGGTAACCCGGTGCGGTGAAAGTGCCTTCTTGCATGGTCATCGCCAATACCACATCTGGTCACCATTGGATACCTGGTGGAGAATGGAAATGAAGATCGCAGTCCTTGGTGCCAGCGGCCGCGCCGGATCGGAAATCACGAAGGAAGCCGCCGTTCGCGGCCACGAAGTCCTCGCCATCGCACGCAACCCGGAAAAGATCGCGACCGGCGAGCGGATCACGGCGGCGACGGGCGATGCCTCGGACCCTGCATCTCTCGCCGTCCTGATCGCCGGAAGCGATGCCGTCGTCAGCGCCCTGCACTTCGACGTGACGGCCGAAATCCTGCTCTCGGCAATCCGTGAAGCCGGCGTGCCTCGGCTGCTGGTGACCGGGGGCGCGGCCAGCCTGGAAGTCGCCCCGGGCAAGCGCCTGATCGACACACCGGACTTTCCCGAGGAATGGAAGACCTTCGCGATGGGCGGGATCACCTTCCTCGACGCACTGAGGCAGGTGGACGACGTGGACTGGACGTTCTTCTCCCCCGCCGCGCTGATCTTCGAAGGCCCGCGCACGGGCAGCTACCGCTCGGGCGGTGACGAACTGGTCACCGACGATGCAGGCGAGAGCAAGATCAGCTTCGCCGACTATGCAATTGCGATGGTCGATGAACTGGAAGCGCACAAGCATTCCAGGGAACGGTTTACGGCAGCTTATTGAGATAAAAGGGAAGTCCTGGGGCCATCGCCCCAGACCCCGGAATTGCCATCGCCCCGCGCGCAGACGCCTCAGCCCAACGTCGCGGCGCAGGCTTTAAAAGTCTCCCGGCGCAGCGCCATCGCATGACGAAACCGCGCACCAGACCTCGACGATATACGGGGTGCAGGGGTGGTAAACCCCTGCCTCCTCCCTCTTAGGCTGCTTCCGCCAAAGGCCCACCGATCGAGCAAACCCCATCCACACCCAGCACATGCGCCACCCTGCCCATAGCCATCCAGGCAGCAGTGCAATGCGTCAGATCGACGATCTCGGCATCGGTCATCACACTCTTTAGCTGCGCCCAGAACGCTTCGTCCTCGGCGAGTCCGCGCGGGTCGGTTCCCATCTTCTGCGAGTACCGCACGGCAAGACGCTCCTTCTCGGTCAGGCTGCCGAGGTCACCGCCGAGCACGGCCTGGTACATGGCCTCGTCAGGCGCATTGCCCTGCTCGATCACGCCGCCGTCGTAGCCGAGAATCCGCAAGTCCCGCTGGGCGCGCCAGTTCATGCAGACGGTGCAGCCGTTGATGACGGCGGTGGCGATGCGGCATGCCTCGAACAGCCGCAGGGGCAGTTTGGAATACTGGTAGGGCGCCATCGCGAAGGCACCTGAAGCCCGGACGATTTCGGGCGAATACTGGACCGAAAGGTCCGGAATCGGATTCTGCGGCTGGGGAGCGAGTTCTACGCGCATGGGGCCTCTCCGGTTACGCCCGGATCTTGCCGGGTCAATGCGGGAGGCTACGTCGACCCTTTAATAAGTCAATCGTGCATGTTTTTTATGGGGCCTCAAACGAGACGGGCCGCAGAAGCATATGCTCCTGCGGCCTGCACGTTTCTTCAGCGAAGAAGGCTTGAGATCAGCCGGCGACCGCTGCGGCCACTTCGGCTGCGAAGTCCGTGACTTCCTTCTCGATGCCTTCGCCCAGCTGGAAGCGCACGTAGTCCTTGAGGACGATCTTCGCGCCGGCTTCCTTGCCGGCCTGGTCGACGACCTGCTGGATCGGGGTCTTGTTGTCCATGACGAAGACCTGCGAGAGCAGTGCGTTTTCCTTGGCGTACTTGGCGATCGCGCCGTCGACCATCTTCGCCTGCACGGCTTCGGGCTTGCCCGATTCGGCGGCCTTTTCCTGGGCGATCTTGCGCTCGCGCTCGATCAGCTCGGCGTCGAGGTCTTCGGCGTTCAGGGCCAGCGGGAAGGCAGCGGCGATGTGCATCGCGATCTGCTTGCCGAGACCTTCGAGAACGGCAGCAGGCGCTTCCGATTCCAGAGCTACGAGCACGCCGATCTTGCCGAGGTTCGGCGCAGCGGCGTTGTGCATGTAGGGAACGACGAGACCGGCCGAGACTTCGACGGTCTTCATGCGGCGAACCTGCTGGTTCTCACCGATGGTCGCGACGTTGTTGGTCAGGGCGTCGGTCACGGTGCCGCCGCCCGGGTAGGCCGATGCCTTGAGTGCTTCGACGTCGTCACCGGCAACGCCGAGCGCTGCTTCGGTGGTCTTGCGCACGAAGTCCTGGAACTGGTCGTTCTTGGCGACGAAGTCCGTCTCCGAGTTGACTTCGACGGCAACGCCCTTGGTGCCGGTCACGGCGATGCCGACCAGGCCTTCAGCGGCAGTGCGGCTGGACTTCTTGGCAACGGCGGCAAGGCCCTTGGCGCGCAGCGCGTCGATCGCGGCTTCGATGTCGCCGTTCGTCTCGTCGAGAGCCTTCTTGCAGTCCATCATGCCGGCGCCCGAGCGCTCGCGCAGGGTCTTCACGTCAGCGGCGGTGTAAGCCATCGCTCAATTCCTCTTGATTGAGTGGGGAACCGTGCAAGGTTCCTTGAAACAGGTGCGCGCCGGGCCACATGGACCCGGCGCGCGACAATTCCGTGACGAAAGTGTCGTCGTGCCGGGCTATTACGCCTC
>NZ_BAAILP010000147.1:13959-68236 GCF_054589055.1 Novosphingobium sp. 11B
CACCGCTGTCGACCACGGCGGCGCGGCCACCCTTGGTCGCGGCCTGGGCGATCGCTTCGCAGTACAGGCGCACGGCGCGGCTGGCGTCGTCGTTACCCGGGATCGGGAACGCGATGCCGTTCGGGTTGACGTTGGTGTCGAGCACGGCGACGACCGGGATGCCGAGGACGTTGGCTTCCTTGATCGCCAGCTCTTCCTTGTTGGCGTCGATCACGAACATCACGTCCGGGATGCCGCCCATGTCGCGGATACCGCCGAGCGACAGCTCGAGCTTGTCACGCTCGCGGGTCAGCTGAAGGACTTCCTTCTTGGTCAAACCGGCGGTGTCGCCAGCCAGCTGCTCTTCAAGAGCCTTGAAGCGCTTGATCGAACCCGAGATGGTCTTCCAGTTGGTGAGCATGCCGCCCAGCCAGCGGTGGTTGACGTAGTGCTGGCCGCAAGCGCGGGCTGCCTGAGCGATCGGCTCCTGCGCCTGGCGCTTGGTGCCGACGAAGAGGACCTTGCCACCGGCCTGGACGGTCGACTGCACGAATTCCAGAGCGCGCGCGAAGAGCGGCACGGTCTGCGACAGGTCGATGATGTGGATGCCATTGCGCGCGCCGAAGATGTACGGCTTCATGCGCGGGTTCCAGCGGTGGGTCTGGTGACCAAAGTGCGCGCCGGCTTCGATGAGCTGCGACATGGTGACGACAGGTGCCGCCATAGTAGAATTCCTTTCCGGTTGAACCTCTGGAAGGCAGGAACCGCGCGGAAGTCTTTCGACTCTGGCCGCAACAGCACCGGTATGTGCGCCTTCCATGTGGATTGCCCGCTTCGAGTCGCACCGGACGATCCGGGCAATCTCTTAACGAACGCGGCGCGCTTAGACGCCTTCGCCATCAAAATCCAGCCCCAATTCGCCGCAAACGTTTGTCAGTTCACCGTCAAAATGGCCGATTCGCACACGATTCAAGGACTTGAACAGGAACTCGCCGCGCCTGACGGTTTTCTCAAGGCAAAGCTGGTGATAAGTTGGCTAACGTAGCAAACATCTCAAATTGCACAGGTTTCGCGCCAAAGGAGGCGTCAAGAGGACGGGGTGGGGCGAAACCGGAATAAGAAGGTCGCTCGCACATGACTATCATTGCATCCATCCTGTTTGCGCTCGCTGCCGCAGCGGCCGCGCTCACAATCTGGAAAAGCCTGACCACCGCCCTACCCGCCGTGCGCGCGATGCACGCAGCGCTTTGCGACAGCGCGGCACCGCCGCCGATCCATGCAAAGACGCTGCAGACCCGGACGGACGGAAAGGCCCGGTTACCCCGTAGGCCACGGCGCCAGCAGCACCCCAAGCCCGTCACCCATCGCCTGCATCACTATCCGCATCGCAATCACGCAGTGTGAAAGGGCATCGCGACGCGAATTTCAAAAAGCGCTTGACTCGGATAGAACAAAAAGAGAACTAACGGTCATCGGAACATTGTTAGAACAGATTCTCTTTTTCCACAAGCTGTCCACAGCCCTCTACCGACTTCAGGCGAGGGGAGCGGGCGAAGATTCGAAAGGAACGGTCATGACTGCATTCGCCGCCTGTCTCTTTGCCTTCGCCGCGATGGCTTCGGCATTCTCGATCCTGGTGACGATCAGCCGCTATGCGCCGCAGGCCCTGACCTTCCGGGAACAGCTCGCTGCGTGCCCCGGGACGATAGTTGTGACGTGGAAGGTGATCGAACGCGTGGAACTGCCCGCGCTCGGCGCGCTCAGGAAGCGGCCGATCCGTCGTACTGCGGCGCGGCTGGAGTGGCCGGGTACGGCATCGATGGACCTTGCCGCCTGACCTTGGCGTAAGTGACAAGGCCGACCGGGATCAACAGCAGATATACGATGGTCACGACCGCAAGCGTGAACCAGGGCTCGATCAGCAGGGCTGCCATCGTCAGGCCAACCAGTGCAAGGACGCCAAGTCGCAGATGCGGCGGCGGACGCATCCGCGACCAAGCGAGCGTCGGAATGCTCGAAATCATCAGGAAGGCCACCAGTACCATCCACCCGCTCACGATAATCGGGTTGGCGAACTCGGGCATGCGTCCGCTCGCTACCCACAGATAGAGCGGCAGGAACGTGAGTCCGGCGCCGAGCGGGGCAGGAACGCCGGTCAGGAACCCGGCATCCTTGTGCGGCTGGTCGAGCATGTCGAGCCGCGCATTGAAGCGCGCGAGCCGCAGCACGCAGCAGATCGCAAAGGCCAGCGAGGCGATCCAGCCCATGCTGGGAAGCTGGTGCAACGTCCACAAGTAGACGATCAGCGCCGGTGCGACGCCGAAGGAAATCGAATCGGCAAGGCTGTCGAGTTCGGCCCCGAAGCGCGTCTGCGCCTTGAGCAATCGCGCGGCGCGCCCGTCGATGCCGTCGAGCAGACCAGCGAGAATGACTGCCTGCACAGCCTTTTCGTAATCTCCGGCAATGGCGAAACGAATGCCGGTCAGACCGGAGCAGAGCGCCGCAGCGGTGATAGCATTGGGCACCACTGCACGCATCGAAAGGCCGGGAGCCAGACGCCGGCGCGGTGCGTCGCCGGGAGCTTCGTCCAGATCGCTGCCCGGCAGATCGTCGATCACTGGGCAATGCCCTCGATCAGCGGCGCGCTGCCGAGTTCCGCAAGCACAGTTTCACCCGCAACGATCTTCTGACCCATGAGGACTTTCGGCTCGACGCCAACCGGCAGGTAGACGTCCACGCGGCTGCCGAATCGGATCAGGCCGATGCGCTGGCCGGAAGCGATGATGTCGCCCGGCTTCACGAACGGCACAATGCGACGCGCAACCAGTCCGGCAATCTGCGTGAAGCAGATGCGCAGGCCATCGCCGCGTTCGACGAGGATGTGCTGGCGCTCGTTCTCTTCGCTCGCCTTGTCGAGATCGGCATTCACGAACTTGCCGGGAATGTAGATCACCCGCTTGATCGTTCCGCTGATCGGCGAGCGATTGATGTGAACGTCGAACACCGACATGAAGATCGAGATGCGGGTGACCAGATCGGTCGGCATCGGCGCATTGCCGCTTCCATCATCCATGGTCAGTTCGCGCGGCGGCGAGACTTTGCCGATCAGCGTGACAAGGCCGTCGGCAGGCGCGACGATGGCGCGCTCGTCCTGCGGCGTGACGCGGATCGGATCACGGAAGAACGCCAGCACGCAGACCGTCAGGACCGCCAGCGGCCAGCCGAACCACGGTCCCCACAGTATCCAGACAATCGCAGCGACGACGCCCGCGATGGCGCCGAACTTGCGACCTTCCTTGTGAATGGCGGGCCATTGCCACGACGCTTCGCCGCGACCTTGATTATCTAGAATGTTTCCGGGCATCGTTCTCGTCTAGCCAGTGTGCACGTGTACCGCAATGCCACCACGCGCCCGTTGTTCCCTGTCCACGGGAAAGCGCGGGTAGAACCCGCTCGCCGCGAACCACGATCTTTCGTAGACCGCAGCCATACGGGAACGGAGCCTCGCACCGAGAGACATCTATTTTTCTATGTGAAAACCCTGAACGGGACCGGCGCTCATTCGCCGGGTCAGCTGGTGGTGGACAGGGCTGGATTGCCGATCAGCCCGAATAAACCGCAGAAAACCGTGGACTCATAGCTCCCATTGTGGGCATTTGTGTAGCACCATTGTCGGCGCCTCTCAACCGCCCACGACGGAGGAAGCCTAACGATTCTTCAGCGAAGTTTTCCGCCACTTTTAATCATTCGACAGTATCGGTATCTAATCCGGGCGGTGACGCGATTTTCCGTCCCGCGCGCTAAAATGATTGGCAGAGAAGTTGACTACGAACGAACGGATAGGTCACATCCTAGTCGCCTTGCCAATAGCACACGTTCTCGGAGCCTCTTTGTTTCTGTGGAGCTACTGCCTTGGTTTTGGCGCGAACCTCATTGCACATGCTAAGGTGGCCGATCTGTTTTCTGTGTCTATCGGGGATATGGTAAGGGCTTACATATTTTCACTTTTCGTGCCGATAGCTTTCACGTCATACCGACTAACTTCCAGATACCCTTACGCTATAAGCAGGGCTGCGGCGCTGACCGACCCGGAAGAGAGGACGAGGGCTGAAAACTCTAATCAGAGAGCACGCACGATCATCCTTCGCATGGTCTACGGCATGGCGGCACTTGTCTCCAGCATGGTGATCTACCAAGCCGCATACGGATACAGGATCAACCTCGTTGCACTCTACATTGGGGTTTTGCCTGCGATCCTAGCAAGTGTCATGCTGTTCTCCGAGCGAGCCGGATTAGCTGCGATGCAGTTCGAGGTGATCTCGACCGTAGCAGTATTTTGTGGATCACTGTTCTTTCAGGGAATCACGGAGGGTGATTCCGACCGCCATAGATCGTACGAGTACGCCTCCAAGCATTACACGATGTGCAACAGAGCGGCGATTGTCCGGAGCTTTTCGGAAAATTTTTTGGCCGTCCTTCCCGGCGACCGCAAAGCCCTAATCTCTGGCGACTGCAAGGTGAAATACCGTGTCAGTGCTCCAACGGCTGAGAGGAGAGCGCCTTCTGCAGCCCCCGCTAAGCCTACCCGAAAGACTCCCCTTGAAGCCGGTTCAGGCACGGCGGGCTTGCTGCCCGAAAAAAGCAGGGCAAAGCACGAGCGCGGGCTTACGCAACCCGCTTCTCCGCCCTCTGGATCGCCGCACGGCTGACACTATACTCCTTAGCCAAGGCCCCTAGAGATACCCCAGCGGCGCGGCGCGCCCTAACCTCGCCCTGCTGCTCCTGCGTGAGAGCCGATGGTCTCCCAAGGGTCTTGCCCTCAGCTTTAGCGCGGCTCAGGCCCGCTTGCGTCCGCTCGATAAGAAGGTCCCGCTCAAACTCCGCCACGGCAGACAGAACGCCCATAGTCATCTTTCCGGCGGCGCTGGTCAGATCGACGCCACCAAGGGCTAGGCAATGCACCCGCACCCCTTCTGCTGCCAGCCGTTCAACGGTCGCCCTAACGTCCATGGCGTTGCGGCCAAGGCGGTCCAGCTTCGTGACGATAAGGACGTCTCCCTCCTCCATCCGATCGACAAGGCGGGAGAACCCTACTCGCTCCATAGCGGCCACCGAACCGGAGACGGTCTCCTCCACAACGCGCTTAGGCTCCACGCTGAACCCCGCAGCAGCAATCTCACGGACCTGGTTGTCCGTGGTCTGGTCGGCAGTGCTGACGCGGCAGTAGGCAAAGGTGCGGGTCATCGGTGAAGCCTCTGTAACGAAAACGTGGCTCGATATATGCGGTGGATCGGAATGTCCGTCAAGCTAATTTCCGATACAGCTAATGGAACTGTATCGTAATCGCTCGTTTTCGAGCCAGTGCGCTCCCTGCCGGATACGGCTAGATGCAACAGCTCATCGCGCAAAAGACTCGGCTGGACTCAAAGCATTCGCGCTTGTGGAACCATCACCTTCTCACGACAAACCGTTCCGCTACAGCGACGAAGCGCGGCAGTCGCGTAACAGGGAAATCAGCTCACCGTGATCCACACAAACATTTCACCCGCGATCCATGATACGCCAGAGCAGGCCGCCCGCCGGGATTTCAACCGACGCACCATCGGCTTGGACAGCAATGAATGCCACGGCCACAAAGCGCGGCGCCGCATAAACCTTTTGGTCTTCGGCATCGACACCGCCGGGGCCATTTTCTACCCCTACCCGGCAGCAGAACTCTCGCGAGAAGAAGCGATGAAGCGCATCCGCGAGATGAACCTGGAGGATCAGGCCGCCGCCAAGCGTGAAAGTGCGCGGCGACGCGCTGAGGGCCTGCCGCAGTACACTCGCAACTAGGGGTTGGAGCGCAGATGGGAGGCTCCCCCGGATCAACCGAAAGAGCCTCCGCCCACTCACCTCTTTACCGCTCGGGGCGGGAACGTCTGCGAGAACCACAAGTCTAGCCGCCGCTCAGCGCTCTCCATGTAGCCTTTGACCCTGTCGGGCGGGACATTGCCTCGGCCCAGCTCGGTTCGGACCTCATCCAGCTTTGAGCGGATCAATCCACGGGCTGATTGCGTATCCATCCCACGGGGGAGCCGAACCTTCCCGAGCTGACCGCCGTAGGCGTCTTCCCAGCCGTCGAGGTCGTCGCCTGCGCCCTGATACTCGGGCCCCTTCTGGCGAAGCGTCTGCAACTGGCTAAGCTCCCCGTGGACGCTCTGCATCAAGGCTTGGCGCAACTCGGGGTCGGACTCCCGAGAGACTGCCGCCGTCAGTTTCCCTACGGTCTCGGTGATAGTCGCACGACCTGCATAGACAGGACCAAGCAGCGAACCGACCCGGCTCCGTAGGTAAGACTCTTTGCTCTCGCGCTGATCTTCCCGGGCCCACGCCACCGCCTGACGAGCATCCGACCTCGCTTGTCGGGTGTCCCCATCTATGATGTTGAGGAGCTGCATCCCTTGCTGCGGGGACACGGCTCCGGCCCGGACTTTGGCCTGAACCTCGGCCTTGGTTGGATAGTTGCCCTCCGCTCCCGTGAGCCGAGCTATAAGCTGCGACAGGTTCCCGGCCTGGTCCTCCGAGCGCCGCCGCTCTGCCTCAGCCTCCGCCCTTTGACTGTATGTGCGGCGGAACTCTTGGAGGTGGAGGACTTGCCCCGGGGACAGGGCTAGCGGCCCCTCAAGAGGCGTGATGGTCGAGACCTCCCCTCCCGAGTCTTCCCCCGACCCCGCACTCCCGAAAGCGCTGCCCAACGCTTCCGAGGTCGGGAGGGCCGCGCGCGCGCGCTGAGCGAAGTAGTCCGAGGGCGAGACCTTCCTGCCGTCGACCTCCATGGTCATGTGGACGTGAGGCCCGGTCGACTTGCCGGTGTTGCCCGAGAGCCCGAGCTGAGCCCCGGCTTCGACGCGCTGGCCGACCTGAACCTCTCGCGAGGACAGATGGGCGAAGCCGACGATAGCGCCGTTATCGAGGCGGACGCGGACCTGATTACCACCCCGAGCATTCCGCATCGACGAGATAACCTCACCGCCGAGGGGCGACGTGATCGGCGTACCGACAGGGACCGGGAAGTCCTCGCCGTTGTGCGAGCTGCCGCCGCTTCGGGCATCGCCCATCTTGCCGGTGCGCTTTCCCGCGGTGAACCCTTGGAAGGGCTGCAGGAGACCGGTGGTCGGAGCTGTCCCCTCTTTGGCGAGCTGAGCCTCATGTCGGCTGTGCAAAGCCATAGCATAAGCCGTCGCTTCTTCAGGTGTTTTGAAGGTGCCGAAGTTCTCGCCGGTCTTGCGGAAGTGCTCGATCGCTGCCTCGTCGGAAACGACCTTGTCGTCTACCACGGTGGGGATCAGAACCTCGCCTTCGTCCGTACCGATGCTCATCGTCCGCACGGTCGAGACACTACCGTCCGAGTTCTTCACTCGGTAGCGAATGGCCTCTGACAGGTTGCCCGGGATGAGCGGCTTTGGGAGATCGTCCGTTGGACGGCCGGAACCGCGCTGTGCCCAGCCAAGAAGTCCGTCGATCATGCGCAGGCCCGCTTGCGGGTCGGATTGCTGAGCTTCTCCGGCAGCAGCTTCCACGGCCTGCATCAGCGTTTCCACGGCGGCGCGGCGATCAACCGAGGGAAGGAGGCGGGCGAACTCGTCAGCGGGGTCGATTTGCTGGCCCGCTTTCAGCTTCCCGATCACAGCAGTCGCCATGTTCGACAGGCTCTCTTCGCCCATGCGCTTGCGGATCAGGCTAGCGGCCTGAGGCAGGAGGACGCCGCGCACCTGCCCCATCTGCGTGGCGAAATGGCGAGCCGCTGCCGGAGAGCCGAAGTCTCGAAGGTTTCCCTCCTCGTCCACAGCAAAGGCTCGGTTCTGCTGTTCGAGGAACTCGGCCACCTCCGCCTCGCGCTTGGCAGGATCGGGGTCGGTCTGCCCTTGGATGAGCTGTTGCACCCCCTGCTCCATAGCGCTCTGCCGCGTCGCCCAATCAGCATCGCCACGCTGCCACAGGACACCCGCCTGATATGCCTTGGACTCCTGCTGTTTGGCTGGATCGACCAATCCCGCTGCCGCTGCCTCCGCACCTTCAGCCTGGTCGGCCTCAGCCTGCTTGGCGGCCCTGCCTTCCTGATACTGCTGGAAATCGGACGCAGCTTCTCGGACCATGCCGAGGGCGCGCATGAGTTCACCTGCTCCGCCGTCTCCCCGACTGGCGTTCCGCATATCCTGAAGGAAGCGGGCGGGAGGAGCTTCGGTGCTCTGGCGGGAGAACATGCGATTGCGTCCGCTAGTCGCGCGGGGTTGCTGCGTGGGACGTGCTTGGACTTGGGAAAGATCGGAGGCCATGTGAGTGGTTCCTTGGGGCTGGTGCGGGCCGCCTGGTGTTGCGGCTGGCGAGGAGTGAGGATTGAGGGGGTGCCCGTCGCTCGGCCCACCTCTTTTCCCGCTAGGGTGGTCCTGCCAGCGTAGGGCGGGGAGGAGGCGACAGACGGCCCACGGTCGTCCCTGAGGCACCCCCGGCGGGGGGAAGCGGCGGCAGCCGTCGATAGCGCTTCCCGCTTCGGAAATTTTTACCGAAACTAAAGGGCCTGCCTGGGGAGCAGGAGTGCTCAAGGTGGCGACCCGGCGGAGAGTTACCGGGCCGCCCTTGACCTCCGCCACCGCTGACGAAAACCGGGACTAGTGGCCCCGCCTAAAGCTGCGAGGGCCACCGCGATCAGAGGACGTACACCGCCTCGATAGCCACCCGTAGGCGGTTGGAGAGCGCTTCGGGATTCTCTCCGTGTGACGGTCGCACTTCGATGTTGAAGGCGTCCGCTAGGGCGCTTTTGCCAGCCGACGTTAAGCGAATGTATCGGCGTCTACCGTCACAAGGGTCTACTTCCTGCGACAGCCACCCCAAGCCGGGGCGGGTGACCACGTAGTCAGGGCGTTTGCGCGGCTCGGTCATAAAAACCTTGTAGGTCGAGTGGAGCGTCCGCCGGACGGCTGGCGCAAAGTCATCGCGCAGTTGAACGAACGTGCTCGGCTTCCCGAGTAAATCGTCACGGGCCGCGGCGAGGAAGAAAGCGATTTGCGCGGGGGTCGTTCTTGGCGGCACCTGTGCAGAAATCCGAACCAAGCAGCTCAACCAACTACCAGGCAGGTCGGCTTTTCGCGGAGGCGCGTTGTCGTTAGCGGCTTCAACCGATATTCCGGCTGGCTTGCGGTGCGGCAGTGTCTCAGGATAAATGGCCATAGATCCTCTCTTGCGGTGGCGGGAGAGGGAGAAGACCTGCTGCCTCAGTGCTGCATGAATGCTCCCTTCCTCAATGGTGAGGGGCAATCAGGAGGGAGGAATGGAGGGGTATCGATCTACGTACCATCCTAAGGACCACTTAAGGATAACCTAAGGTTACTTCCTTCCATGTATCCTTCCCCCAAGGGTGAGTGGAAATTGAAGGCGGGACGATTGCCGCGCTTTCCGCCTGTGTTTCTGCCGCGCTGTATTCGCCACCGGAGGTCAACTCGGCCCCGACCTTGGAAGCCAAGCCGTGCATCGCGGAGGCAGGCAGGCGGGGGTCGAAGAGGCCGAGCCGATCGACGGCAGCCTGCGCGGTGACCCACGGCGGCAGGGGGCCAAGCTCGGCGTCCTTAGGCGCGGGCAATGCCATTGCCGAAACCAGCCGGTCCAGCTTCGCATGGAGCGAAGCAATCTCCGACCGGGCATCGAAAAAGTCCTGTGGGATCGCTTCGGGCGTGCCGGCTTCGACATGGGCGGTCGCCATCTTCAGAGCGGCTTGCTCCATCTGAATGAAGTAGCGGCGAGTCGCTCGGCCAACCTCTGTCCGCTCGACCATGGCTAACTCTTTCGCCATCCCAATAGTGAGATGATAATCTTTCCGAGGGCGACCACGGGTTTTACTCAGCAGTGAGTGAAAGTCTTCCCCATCTTGGAAGTCATACTCATCGAGACGTCGGCTTATCCAGTCGTTGAAGCGAACCTTCGGCTTAAGCCACTCATGCAGGCTCCTCGCGTCGATCATAGGCGTCCCGTTATGCTCGACGGGAGGTGGTCAGGAGGTAGTCCTTACGGGGCCTGCCTCCGGTCCTTTTTTCCGTTTCGGGAAAATAGTCGCGCCCTTCGCCAAACTCATAGTCGTCCATCACCTTTCGGAACCAGCTCGGGATCGGTCGACCGTTCGCGAGCCATCCATGCAGGCTTTCCGCGTCGATCATAGACCTTCCGTCCTTCTCGATGGCGGGGAGGGACTGCCGGTAATTCGCAAAGCTATGCCGGAGACAACCGCGAGCGTGGGGGCTAGCTGCTGCCGGTCGAAGCACCCGCCCGTGCCCAGCTTTCAGCGCGACAATGCACCGCCGCTTTTCGCAGGAGCTTCAGCACACGCATCTTTGCTTGCCACTGGCCGGTGTTCTCGAAGAGCTTGCTCACGGACGCGACCCGGCACGGCGGCAACGCCTTACCGACCTCCTTCAGCACCGCCGTTATTGTGCTTCCTGCGGCAGCAACATGCTCGGAATTGAAGGGGTCGTAATCGGGCCCGGAAGTCCGGGAGGCAATCCTGTCAAACTCCGCCGCAAGAGCCCTACACAGGAAATTCAGTTCTTGGCGGAGCTGGAGCAGGCGGGCAGGCGTCACTATCGTCATGGAATTCTCCTTGGCGTGGCCCGCGCATATCGCAGGTGTTCACTAGACCAATGGTGAGGCCCAATCGAATGGCGCAGAATGCCGCTGGAAGCCCGCAGAGCGCGTCTACGCCCTCCAGCAAGGAATGGCCTATCTTCCAGAGTCGACGCCTGAGGCGGCCTCCCCGGCGATTTAAGAAGGTGAAGCTCTAAGCGAACGCTTCACAGAAAACGTGACGGCCCTGCTCCGTTAACCGCAGCAGCTTTCGCCGCCCGTCCTTCGGATCGGCCTCGGCGGTCAGCCAACCAAGCCCCCGCGCCTTGCAATCGTAATCGGATCGCTTGCGGGGCTCGTCGAGGAAGACCTTGTATGTCGTGTGCAGGCTGCGGCTCACGTAAGGCCCGACCTCTTCCTGTAGTTCGGTTAAAGTCGACGGGTCGTCATTGAGGTCGTGCATGGCTGCCGTGAGGAAGAACATGAGCTGAGCGGTTGTACAGCGCTCCGGCAGGGTTTCCGCGATCTTCTGCAAGGAGGACAGCAGGATGGCGTTGAGCGCAACGGCGTTGCCGCCCCTGCCGAGGGCTGGCCCCCTGCTTACTGCGCTGCCGTGGACCACTCTACCTCCTTGAATCACTGGAATGGGCATAGAGAACGACGCCCGGCCCGCGATGCAGCAGCGGGAATGGCCCTGACACGACCTCTAGCCCAGGTCCCCGTGTCGTGTGAAGCCGCATCGAACTACGTGGGCACTCATAAGCCCCCAAATCCGATAGAATTCTCCGCCCGGGCCTTCCACGATCCGCCCCGCTTCGTCGGCGGCCTGCCGCCCCTCTAGCGCCGCACCGCGTTGCCGCAGCCTGCGCGCCGACCGCCCTGCGCGTGGTGCAGGATGAGGATTCTGAAGTAACCCGCATCCGGCATTACTCAGTCCCCCTCCGTAGGTGGGACAGATCGATGCCAGGATAGTGCAGTTTCGACATTGCCGCCTGCTTCTGGCGGGCAGTAACGCCCTCTCCATAGATGCGGCTTGATCCGGGCTCCGTTCGGCGCGCAAGGGCGAGCGACGTCCTCTCGGGTAATTCAGCCGCCCGCAGCCGGTCTTCAAAGTTATGACGGAAAGAGTGCATCCCCAGCTTTCGCCCGGTCATCCCCAACGCTTTGACCTTTTGGCTAAACCGCTCCCCGAGCTTCGCACCAACCTGCCCGCGCGCGTTTGACGTCCCCTCAGGGAACAGCAGGACCTCACCGTCATCCCGCCGCCCCTCGACGTAGGCTAGGAATCCCAACGCCAGCATTTCAGGGTGAACCGGGATCGACCCGCGCGACCCCTCGGTCTTCAGTCCCTTCCCTTCATAAGGTCGGACGTGGATCAGCGGGATACCTTCGTCGATGGTGACGTCTTCCACACGAAGGCCGGCCGCTTCGCCATTCCGTAAGCCATGAAACAGGCAGAGCAGCGGCACCCAATAATCGCCCGCCCTGCCCCGCGCCGCTTCCCACGGCCCGACCCAACACCCCAAGCTGAATAGTTCCTGCAACTGAGCAGCGGTGAAAGGGTCGCGCCGGTCCTCGTCCGCTACCGGGTCGTGAACTGAAAGAGCCTTGAACGGACTGGACGCAATCCACTGCTCCCGCACAGCCCAATTAAAAACTGAGGCAATGTGCAGGAGGTAGCCATCGTTGATTGTCTTGGGCGAAAGCGTCGGCAAGCCTAGCTTGCGAGCTCGATCGGCGGCCTGCGGCATGGTCAGGCCGTCCAGTTCCCTCCTTTTGCCCGGCATGGTCGGAAGCCGCTGCAGTAGCTCTACGATGCCTCTGGCGTCCTCGCGCGTGATACTAGACACCCCGCGACGGCCAAACACGTCACGCAGGACGCGGAAGACAGGAACCACGGCTTTCTTAGACGACCCGCTCCACCCCGCCGCTTTGTCGGCTTCGTAGGCGGCTAACAGATCGTCTATGGTTCGCTCCGGCGATGCGGCTGGTTCATCCGGGAAGTCCCACAGAGAACGGGCCGTAGGAACACGCTCTTGGTGCCCTTCGAGCATCGCAAGCCTATCCTCCTGCAATGCAACAAAAACCTGCATCAGCCTCGAATGTACGCGGTCCCATCCCTCCGAATCATCAGGCAGGCTCACCCCCTCCCGCGCGACAAGAGTACGAGCGGCAGCCATAACGGGGCTGAAATCAAGCCGTCCGGCCAGTCGCCGTGCCGAAGCCGCCTGAGACCTAGCGAAAGAGACAAGCTCCTGCTGTTCGAGGGGCTCGACCCGACGCCGCACCACACTAGACGGAAGCCCTGTGCGGTAAAACTCAGCGGCTATGCGCCGCACCTGTAGCTCCGTCAGTTCGGTCACTGGCGCTGAAGCGATCTTAGACCGTGCTTCCGCAACCCGCCGCTCATACTCTGCCGCGATCAGGACAAGCTGCTGTTGCGCCTTGGACCGCTCCTCCTCGCCCGTGGAGGCGTTGAACTCGCCCGGAAGAATCGCTGCAACATCGGTCGGCCAGCGCTTTCGCACTTGCCACTTGGCGGAGCCTTTGCGCCGGGAGAGTTTGAACACCGCTTCCATGCCTTCCGTGTAGCGCTTTTGTGTAGCACTCGGAAGCTGGCCAGCCAGGTTTTCTGCGGTTCTCAATCAGTTGAGAGCTGGTGGTGGACAGGGCTGGTGTGGGACTTTTCCGCCGTTTCATAGACTTGGTTTGGCGAACCACAATTCCTGACCCACGGCTTTCTGCCGAGTCCCGAAGCCTTTGGCGAACCTCGACAATGTTCCATTACGGCTCGCGCATTCAATTGCGTGGGCCTTTTTTGTTCTGCTACCCGGGCACTCATGTCGCTGATTCTTGCCGCCGCCTGCATTGCCTCCGTTCACGATGGTGACACCGTCCGCCTATGTTCCGGGGAACGGGTTCGCCTCGCCGGCATCGATGCTCCGGAATGCAAGGATCTCCGAGATGCACCGCGAGAAACCGCACGCGCCTTGCCGCATCAAAAAAACCCAGCTTGGTGTGATGCTCAGCTCGGCCGCGACAGCCGCGACGCATTGCGTACCTTTCTAGGAAGCGGGAATGCGAAGATCCAGCGAACTGGGACTGATCGCTACGGCCGAACTCTCGCAACGGTTTACGTGAACGGCCGAGACGCTGGCCAATACCTGATTGCGCGCGGCTTGGCGAAGCCCTGGCGTTGATCCCCTTCCGCTATTTCTACCTGGTCGACATTGAAACGGAGGAGCCGCTCGCGCTCTTCTCGGCGGATCATTGTCGCGGCGGCCGAGAGCTTCACCACCTCGAAGCGCGGATCCGTGTTGACCATGACGTCGATGACATCACCAGCGGGATTGCATTGAGAGACAGCGCGTACGCGCCTCTCCCGTCAGATCAGGCGCTGCGTATCATGCGAAACGAGCGCGATCGGCGCATCCCTCAGCGCTGATCGCTGCCGCGCACTGTTGCGCACAGATCCGCACAGTCCAAGCCGCGACCTCCCGACAGTTATATCCCCGGCATCGATGCACCAAAAATCCGCAGTCCTCCGTTGAGGGTCTGGGGTAACAGGGGGTATCTCGCAACCACCTAACATTCCTAACATTTCTGTAATTTCAAACGGTTACGTCCTAATATATTCCTAATATTGTTATAATCAGATTATATGTAAGTAGGGCAATATTAGCAGTTTAAAAAAACGTTAGTTTTCAATGATATAAGGTCTAGCGCCAAAAAATATTATGTCCGATTAGGGCGGAGACCTAATCTGGAAAGCCGCAGATTTCCCCGAGGTTTGAGCGCTATTTCCCAGCAGATTAGGAATATTAGGCCGTTGCAAGGTATGGGGGTGTTGCAGGCTGCGCCGCCCCCTCCCCCAGATGCACAATTATCGTTGAAGAAGGAGCAAGCGAGGCGTGGGGGCAAGCGCGTTTGGCTGTGAGGCAGAGTTGCCTCGTTGCGCGTCCGCGTAATATTGTTACGTGGAAAAATAAGTTCCCTGATGGGTAATATTGTTCCTTGGGTGGATAATTTAAATGCTTGGAGTTGCGCTACGCGCGATTCGCGGACGAAGGGCGCGATCGTTACCTTGCGCCCTTCTCGTAGGTAAGGATTTCAGGACTTAGCTTTCTGTCCGGCAGAAGAGCTTAGGCGCAGGCCGATGTGACAAACGCAATCGGCTGAGACTAGCGAGATGGGAATTTGTTATGTCCGGCGCCGAATGCGGCAAGCTGACTTGCTGCCGCGACCAAACCAATATCCAACCGGAGTCTACGAATGCTCGGCGTTACACCATCCACACCAGCGCTTGAAGATATGGCCGGAGCATTAGGCCAGCCCGCAGTCTTAGCGTCTTTAGTCGCTGGGATCGTCGCTATCGTAGTTCTTGCTGTTAACTCGCGCATCGCAGCCAAGCTTCACCATTCGAAGTTGGCTGCGGATCAAGCCGCCGCAAAAGAGAAATTTGAGTTCGACAAGTCGCTTGCAGAACGAAAATTCGAGTTGGACCGAGATCTTAATAACTGGAAGCGAAGCTCAGATTTCGCGGAAACTGCTTTACGCGAGTTCTATGAGGCCCGAAGTGTAATGATAGAAATTCGGTCCCCAGGATCATTCTCAGATGAAAATTCCGACCGCATCGGCCGTGATAAAGAAAGGCAAGAAGAGCGCGATCTTCGTGACACTTATTATCCATATCTTCGAAGAATGCATGAAAATCAGAATTTCTTCAACAATCTCTACTCCAAGCGCTATAGGGCAGCTGCCTTATTTGGCGTCGCTGCAATGCAGCCATTTAACGATATTCATGCGGCGATGGTGAAGGTTGGCGTCGCTGCAATGATGCTTGGCGCTCAAAAATATGATCAGTTCGACAACAGTCTTCGGGATAAGCTCGAGCTAGATATATGGCTTAATAGCCATGCGAATGATGAAATTCTTAAAAAATTCGATAGAGCTATAAATGAAGCGGAGAATATCTTTCGGCCGGCTATTACTGGTTACCCTAGCGCGACTAATCAGGAAGAGCCGGCTGGAAGGATCTGAAAGCCGTCGCCAACTTGGCGCACTATCGATCTGTCCGCGCAGATGTAGTCCGCAAAGGCGAGAACGGGCGCGCCGAACCACGCATTCATCCGAAGCATTCGGCGCGCGATCGGCACGATCTCGGTGATGTAGTACCCGTCGCGGGCCTCGCTGACCTTGCCGAACCCGCCATTGTTCTGCGGGATGATCCCGATCAGCTGCGGCGGCGTGCGGTGAGCTGCGAGCATGTCATCGCGGCTGATGCCCTTTACCGCGGAGAATTCATCCTTCGCGGTAACGTCGGCGATCGGCATGATCTGGATGCCGTCCTTCTTCCCGTTCGGGATATAGACCAGCATGTTCTTGAAGTTGCCGACACCCTTGGCGGACTTGAGCTTTTCCTCGAGCTTGTCGACGGTCTCCTGATCGGCCAGCGCGTCACTGACGTAGAACACGAAGCCCGCGTGCGCGCCGTTCAGATAATAGCGGCGGCGGAAGAGGGTGGCATTCTCAGCCAGAAGCCCAGACTGTAGCGCTGAAAGCCATTCCGGGACGCCATAAATCTCCTGCGCGACGTCGGGCTGCTGCAGATGAAAAACGCGCCCTGGCATGAACCTGTGCTCCTTCCCGGCCGCGTAGTTCACGAACCAGTAGACGTCCTGGTCGACACCTGCCCGGGTATGGATCGCAGGCGTATGCTCGGCGCGGGCCGTGCGCCCGGCGACGTTCGGAACGTCCTCGAGGTAGCCGTTGCCCATCTGCAGGAAATCGAGCGCGAATCGTTCAAAGGCGTCTGCGGAAAGCTCGCGCGTTGGCAATTGCTGCGAGATGAGCAAATTCACCTTGAGCGCGATAGCGCTGCGATGGTGCGGGCTCATGTTGAACGCCTGCGCCAGCTTGCCCATCGGCATCGGCGGCTCATACCAGCGGCCGTTGTGCCAGGTCTCGAAATAGCTGCTCAGCTCGCGCCGATCGAGTACGCTTTCCGGATCGCCGAACGAGAAGAAAGACGCGTCCGCCGGGTGTTTGACGGCAGACGCACTTACGGTCTCGACCACTTCGGTTGATAGGGCATCGGTCATGGAAGTGGCTCCTGTCAGTCTAGGAAACGGATCGTGCCGCCGGCGCCCTGGCTGGCGCTGCCTGCATCGAGCGGCTCATTGGAAAGTGCATTGAGAAGCGCCCATGCGATATCGGCGTGGCCGATCTCACCGTTGCGCTTGGCGACGTAGGTGACGCCCTTCTTGCTGCCGGTCAGCGCCGGGCGAATCGCCATGAGCGCCTGCATGAGGTCGCTCCAACCCGAATCGAACTCGATTCGCTGGTGACGGAAGATGTTCTGGCCCTTGATGACCAGCGCCGTCTTGCTCGCCACCGAGTATTCGATTTTGCGAGCAAGGGGGAACCAGTTGCGCACGTGCTCCCACACGGCCAAACCATGGCCGGTCGTGTCGATCGCAATGTCGGTGACGCGGTACCGCGCCGCGATCTTGCGGATAGCGTCGGCTTGCCCCGCGAAATCCAGCCCATTGAGCCGGATCTTCTCCAGGACGCGGAACTTGCCCCGGCCGGCCTGCTCGGGCGGCGCAACGACAATAAGCGCGGCATCGTCGCGGCCCTGCTTGTTCGGGTCGTATCCGATCCACACCGGCTTGTCCCCGAACGGACGTGCGCCGGGAATGTCGATGAGCGCGGGGCGGAAGTCGCGCCACTTGAGGAAGCTGTCCACCCGCGCCGGCGCAAGACGGGCATAAGGGAAGCTGCTCTCAGAATCGTCGACGTCTTCGCATTCGAAGAGGTTCCGGAACGCCTCCTCGGAATACTCCTGCCGCAGATTATCGACGTTGACTCGCTTGCCGAGACCCATGGCCACGGCATCATGGATGGTCATCAGCTGCTGCCAGCTGCCGTCCGGCATGATTGCGCCGCGCCGCAGATTTTTGTGGCTGATGTCGAAGGGCTTCTGATCCCCCTTCGCGCGGCCGAGGTTCCATGATTCGCCGGACCACCAGGCGTAGCTGTCATGCGTCTTCGTCGAGGGCGTCGAGAAATACGTCTTCTTGTAGATCTCGTGGGTCGCCATGCCGCTGGCGACGCGGTTCAGCTCATCGAAGCCGTGGACCCACGCATATTCGTCGAAGTAGAAGTCGCCGCTCTCGCCCTGCGCTGTGGCCGAGTTGGTGGACAGGAAGTAGAAGCCGACCGGATCCAGCGATGGGCCGGTGGCGTTGCCCTCATCATCGTCGGGATACTGCCCGACGAAGTCGAGCATGATGATCTTGCCTTTGAGCTCGACCCCGGTGACGCGGCGCACCCACCCGGTGATCTCACGGCGGAACTTGAGCGCCTGGCGCTCGGATGCGGACAGAAATATCTGGTTGCGCGGCGCTTCCTCGACCTCGAGCTTGTCTTTGCCCGCGCCGTTGATGATCGCCTCGGCGACCTTGGCCAGCGCCTCGCGAGCGAAATACCACGTTGCACCGACCTGACGGGCCTTGCGGATCTTGCGGACGCGCTGGTCGCGCTGTGCCCACCACAATTCCTGGTATTCGAAATTGCGATCGTGGAAGTCGTCGAGCAGCGCCTGCCACTGATCGAGCGTCAGGAAATTCTTGCGCTTCTCCGCGCGCTTGGCCTTGGCCTCGCCGTTGTTCCGGTTGGCGACGTTGGGGTTGAGGTCACCTTCCTTCCCGGTCTCGTTGTACTTGTTGATGCGCGCGGCCCGCTCGAGCTGGCGCATTAAGAAATCGACCCGCTTCATGTCCCCTTCGGTGAACGGGTCCTTGTCGAGAAGGTTGGCGATCTTCACCTCGACCCGGTCGACGATCACGGTAACGGGCTGCGCCTGGTCCCACCCTTCGCGGCGGCACCAGCTTGCGAGGGTGTTATAGTTCACCCCCAGCTCGTCCTCGATCTCGTTGAGTGGCCACCCGCGCCAGTACAGCGAGCGCGCCTCGCGCTTGAGCGCACGGCCGACCTGCCGACTGATCGTCGGGTCCGCTTCGCGCTCAGCCGAGGGGGTAAATTGGGCCATGGGGATGCCATGCACCGCGGACACCCCCCTCTGGCGATGGCCTGCGCTGGTAGAAGCCAGCGTTACCGCGCCCGCGCGTTGCAAGATTGCCGCCGGTCGGGCCTGAACACGTCATCAGACGCCGGGCGCCGCAACCGCCCTTCTTAGGACCGAACGCGGAGCCGCCCCATGAAGACCAAGTCCTTCCTCCTCGCCACCGCCGGCTCGACCGTCGATGGCCGCACCATCGACGACAAGATGCTGAAGGAAATGGCCGACAGCTACGACCCGAAGACTTACGGAGCCCGGCTCAACATCGAGCACCTGCGCGGCTTCACCGGCGATGGCCCTTTCCGCTCCTACGGTGACGTGCTCGAGCTTTCGACCGCTGAAGTTGAGGTCAACTTCAACGGCAAGAAGGAAAAGCGCCTCGGCCTCTACGGCGTGTTCGACGTCATGGACGATGCCAAGCAGCTCAACGACGCGGGCCAGAAGGTCTATCCGTCGATCGAGATCGAGCCCAATTTCGGCGGCAAGGGTTTCGCCTACATGATGGGCTGCGCGCTGACCGACAGCCCGGCCTCGATCGCCACCGAGCGTCTGCAGTTCAACCGTTCGCTTCCCGGCGTTCTTAAGGTCCCCGGCGAGGAATCCGCGCTTCTCGAATTCGCCGAGACAGGCAGCGGCGATGCCAGCGACAGCTTCCTGACCAAGCTCGGCGCGGTGCTGGACGGTGCCTTCGCCAAGTTCAGCGGCGGAAAGACCGAGGAAAAGCCGCAGGGCAACACCGAGACGAAGGAACCTGCGTCGCAAGGCTTCGACTTCGCCGCCCTGAAGCAGCTCTTCGCCGATCACGGCAAGGCGATCTCGGACGAGGTCGGCGCGCTGCGGACCGAGTTTCGCAGCGAGGTGGACGCGCTAGGCGTGAAGTTCGCCAAGCTCGAGAAGGAAAAGGAGGACACCCCCTCCGAGCAGTACAACCGCCGGCCGCAATCGAACGGCAATTCCGGTCGCTACGCCGGCGTCTTCTAAGCCGCGCCCTCACCGCCCGCCCCGCACCCTTCAAGCAGGACCATCATCATGGGTTACAATCTCTCCGTTCGCGGCCGTGAACATCTGGACGGCCTTTTCACGGCCATCGGCAATGCCAACGGCGCGCGCGACGTCAGCCGCGAATTCGCCCTCGCACCCACCAGCGAGCAGCGTCTCGAGGATCTGCAGCGTGAACAGGTCGGCTTCCTCGACCGTATCAACATCATCGGCGTTCGCGATCTGATCGGCCAGGTCATTGGCATGGGTGCCAACAACATGATCGCAAGCCGCCGCTCGCGCGCCAACCTGCCCCGCCGTCCGCAGTATGTGGGCCGCCTCCAGGACCGCGACTTTAAGCTCGAAACCACCCTGTTCGACAGCTGGCTGCCGTGGGAGCTGGTTGATGCCTGGTCAAAGTTCGATGACTTTGCCCAGCGCTATGCCAAGCACGTCGCTACGTCCGTGGGCCTGAGCCGCATCATGGTGGGCTGGCACGGTATCACCGCTGCGGCGGATACCGATCCGGAAGACAACCCGCTTGGCGAAGACGTCAACATCGGTTGGCTGCAGAAGCTGCGGCTTGAAAAGCCCGACCACGTCATGGGCCGCGCCACCGTAACCGCCGGCGGCGTCACCACGGCTACCGGCGCCGCTGCACCGATCTACATCGGCGCCGGGTCCGATCACGAAGACGGCGACTACAAGAACATCGACGCGCTGGCATACGACCTCATCGGCGGTATGCCCAGCTGGGCGCGCAGTTCGACTGATCATGTCGTGGTCGTCAGCCAGGACCTGGTGGACGAGAAGTACTTCCCGATGGTCAACCGCCCGCTGGCAGACACGATCGACGGCGGCCGGTCCACCAGTGACGAAACGGTCTCCGACATCGTCATGTCGGCGCGCCAGATCGGCGGGCGTCCGGCGGCCATCGTCCCCTTCTTCCCGGAAGGCACGATGCTGGTCACTCCGCTCAAGAACCTGTCGATCTACTACCAGGAAGGCTCGCGCCGCCGGTACATCAAGGATGAGCCGGAGAACATGGCGCAGCTGGTCGACTACAACTCGGTCAACGAGGGCTACGTGTTCGAGGACACTGACTTTGCGGTTTTGGCCGAGAACATCACCTTCGGCGCCCGTCCGTAATACCCGAGGGCGAACGGTGGGACCTGTCATCCGGGATGGCACCACCCAGCCAACGCATAGCGGGAGAGGCTTCGGCCAGCGTCCCGCGCCCGCCGCCGGATAGAGCGGGCACCCCATCATTCACAGGAGAGCCCCGCATGGTCAGCCCCTTCCGACGTCACCAGCAGATGGTTCGCGGCCTCAAAAGCGCGGGCCCCAACCACGTCAGCCAGCGCACCGAAGCCGCCCCGCCCGCCCTCGATACCGAGACCGTCGCGGGCAAGGAATACGCGGCCCTGCGCGTGCTGCTGCACGACAACCTGCGCCAGCTCGCCGACACCGCGTCGATCGAGGCGCGCAACCCGATGAAGGCGGAGTTCGCCAAAGCCTTCTCGCCATGGATCGAAGGCGTTCTGCAGGTAGGCGAGCAGGGCCACGCGGTGCAGGACGAGATTGTCGTTACCAACATGGTGTGGGCGATCGACTACCGCGACATCGACTACGCGCTGCGCATCGGCGCGCACGTGCTCAAGTTCAACGTGGTCATGCCCGAGCGCTACAGCCGGACGGCCGCGTGCTTCCTTGCCGAAGACATCGCCACGGTTGCGCTCAACCAGCACGAACTGGTGACGCTCGAGCAGCTGCTGCAGGTCCTGACGCTGGTCGACGGCTACGACATGCCTGATCCGGCGAAGGCGAAGCTGTACAAGGCTATCGGCCGGGGGTTCCGCCGTAA
Organism: Novosphingobium sp. 11B; assembly: GCF_054589055.1. Classification (NCBI taxonomy): domain Bacteria; kingdom Pseudomonadati; phylum Pseudomonadota; class Alphaproteobacteria; order Sphingomonadales; family Sphingomonadaceae; genus Novosphingobium; species Novosphingobium sp. 11B. The sequence goes on from NZ_BAAILP010000147.1 coordinate 35,457, forward strand.
GGCCGACGCCTTCGACCCCAGCGCGGACAATGCGCCCGCTGGCGGCAAGGCGGCCTTTACTGCGGAAGCCCTCGCCCATGCCAAGCGTGCGCTCGAGCTGGACAAGGACGTCGGCGTGAAAACCGAAATCAAGGAACTGGAGCGCCAGCTCGCCAAGCTGTCGGCAGAGGCCGGCGGTGACCAGTCAACAACCGGAGAACCGAAATGAGCCTTCGCCGTCCCCTTTCGCGCGTCCTGTGCACCGCCATGTGCCTGCTTGCCGCACCCGTGTTCGCCGCCTTCCTGACGATCATGAACGTCATCACGGCGCCGGTGATCTCGCCGATCGCCGTGCTGACCCGATCCCAGCCCCGCTCCATTTTCGAGACCAGGCGCGCCGGCCTCGCCTGAGGCCGCCGCCACCGATGTGCCCCACGGCGCTCGGGGGGCGGACGGGACGATCGCGAGCCGCCTGCGGTCTTTCGGTCCGACCGTCCCCACCCCCCGACATCGTGGCAGAAGGAACCGCCCATGACTGGCTTGTCGATCTCATTCCCGGCCCCAAGCGCTGACCCCGCGAATGCCGAGGTTGTGGCCGATGGGTGGTTCCCTCCTGTGAAGCTCCTGGTTGCCCGCGAGATACCGCGCCTCGGCGAAGGTGTCGTACCCACTGCCCGACTGATCGGCGCCATGGAAGGCGCGATGCTCACCGCCTTTCGCCTTCTAGGCGCATGGCGCAGCAAACATGCGAGCGCCGGCATCACTTCACTCGCAGGCACCACGTCCCTGACGCTCAACAACAAGAACCGGGCAGTCGCACTGTGGGAGCGGATCATCATCTATTACGCGGCGGCCGAGCTGCAGGGGCAATACCGCGACGTCTCTGCAACCGATGATGGTCTCGACCGCGCTGCAGAGAAGGTGCTGACGGCCGATGATTCGCGCCGCATCGCGCATGCCGCCGTCGCGGACCTGCTCAGCATCGGCGCAGAGACGCCTGTTACCCGCAACCGCGTAGAGCTGATCTGATGGCCAGCGCGGTCGCGCTCGAGGGTGACACGGTCGATGCCGTCTGCTGGCGCGAGCTTGGACGAACGCAGGGAGTGACCGAACAGGTACTCGATCTCAACCCGGGCATTGCCGCACTCGGCCCACGCCTGCCTGCCGGCACCGTGCTCACCCTTCCCGAACTGTCGGCCGCCGCACCTGCCGTTCTCGAAACCGTAAAGCTGTGGGACTGACGCGGTGCGCAAACTCGAAACCCTGACACAGGCGATCTTTGCCGCGCTTCCCGAACTCAAGAACGATCCGGACCGCATAAGGATCTGGATCGAACGGGGCTCTGCCCGGTCAACGCAAACGCAGAGCCGTGGCCTCTCGTTCGCATTCCAGGCCAACGTCCTAGTCACCGAGATGGCCAGCGACATCACCGTACTGTTCCTCGCGATCTTCGAGTGGGCCCGGGTCAACCAGCCCGAGCTGATGATGCCGAACTCCGGCGAGATCGGCTTCGATGCCGACATCCTCGACAACTCGACGGCGGACATTCTCCTGCAACTGCAGCTTGACCAGACTGTCGGTGCCGTGATCGCGCAGGACGGCGGGTACACGCTGCAGTACCAAGGCGAACCGGACCCGTTCGACCCGGCGATCATGAGCATCATCGCACCGGACGAAGCACCGCCGCTCAAGGGCGTTACGGTGGTCGAAGATACCCCGCCTTGGGAGGTGTGAAGCGGTGGCTGAGGACCTCAGCGAGTTCAACGAATGGTTTGGCCGGATCCTTGCCGGCCTTTCGCCCTCTGATCGGCGAAGGGCCGCGCTGAAACTCGGCCAGGAGCTTCGCCGTGCCAATCTCCAGCGCGTCGCGGACAACGTCGAGCCCGATGGGCGGGGTATGGAGCCACGCAAGCCTCGCCTCGATCGCCGCGGCAAAATCCGCAAGCGCAGTTCCGGCAAGATGTTCAAAGGCCTGCGGCGGCTGCGCAACTGGAAGATCGACGCCGACGCGGACGGTGTGGAGGTTCGCCCCGCGTCCGGAAGCGTCGATCGGGTGGCCGCAGTCAGCCAGTTTGGCGAGGTGGATACAGTGGGGCGCTTGCGCGATGGCCGCTCTGTTCGCTACCGCTATCCCACACGGCGCATCCTCGGTTTCAACCCCGACGACGAGCGCATCGCGATGGAAATAGCGGCCTCGCTCCTGCATCCGGAAGACTGAGCGGGTAGAGTTCGCCTCTACCCCGGCAACACCTACCGCGCGCGCACGAAGCTGGCCCATGCACACAGGCATGGTCGGATCCATTGCCTCCTCCCCCGCCGTTGATCTCTCGACGCTGCCGCCGCCGGTCCTGGTCGCCCAGCCGGATTTCGAGACGCGTCTCGCGGGCAAGCTCGCGCGTCTGATCACGCAGATGCCGTCGTTCTCGGCGCTCGTGGAGAGCGACCCGGCGATGATGCTGCTGCAGGCCGACACCTATGACGAGTTGGTTCTCGCGCAGGCGGTGAACGACGCGGCACGGAGCTTTCTTCTTGCCTTCGCAGCCGGCGCTAACCTCGATCACCTCGGCGCGCTGATGGACGTGCGACGCCTAGTCCTCTCACCGGCGAGCGGCAGCGTCGCCGCCGTCTTGGAAGGGGACACCGCCTACCGGCAGCGCATCCAGCTCGCGCCTCATCGCTTCTCGGTTGCCGGCCCCGAACTGGCCTATGTTTTTCATGCTCGCTCAGCGCACGGCAATGTAGCCGACGTAAAGGCGTACGCTCCCAAGCCTGCGGACATCAGGACGCTGGTTCTAAAGCTTCTCGCGGACTACGCTGCCGCGCCCGAGCTGATCGCAGCCATGACCGACGCGCTGGACGACGCGGACTGGCCAGGCGATGTGAAGATAGCCGTTCTTTCCTCGATCGGTACGGGCGTGCCCAGCACCGAAGTACTCGCCGCCGTGGACGCTGCCCTGCAAGGCCCGGTTCGGCCAATGACGGACAACGTCTCGGTGCAGCCCGCCGAACAGGTCGATTTCGCGATTGAGGCCCGGCTCTGGGTTTTCGCCGGCCCTGATCAGGGCCTTATCCTTTCGACAGCCAACGCATCGCTCGACGCGCATCTTGCCGAGATCCGCAAGCTCGACCGTGACGCCGCGCGCTCGGCGATCATCGCAGCGCTTCATGTCGGCAACGTCCAACGCGTGGAACTACTGCAGCCTGCAGCGGACGTGGTGGTGGACTGGTATCAGGTCGGCAACCCGATTTCGCGTTCGGTCACCATTGCGGGCACCGAGCTGTGAGCCTGCTGCCCTTCAACTCCACACCCGCCGAACTCGCCCTTGAGGATGCGATGCTGTCCCGCATCGACTTCTCGGCGGTCGGTACGGAATGGAACCCGGCGACGTGTGACCCCGAGGCGCTGCCATTCCTCGCTTGGGGCCTCGCAATCAGCCACTGGGACACCTCATGGACAGAGGCCGAGAAGCGCGCAGCGGTCGCGGATGCAATGCGCTTCCACAAACGCAAGGGCACACGGGCGGCTGTCGAGCAGGTTCTTGCGCGGTTTCACCCGCTGCTCACCATCACTGAAGGATGGGAGGTCGATCCGCCCCGACCGGCGCACACTTTCGAAGTACGCGCGCCGTCCGACATCCCGGTCGATTTTCTGACGCCGGAAACCGCGCAGGCCATCATCCGCGATGTCGCCGCTGCCAAGCCGCTTCGTTCCCACTTTGATTTTGTCCAGGTGATGGAAGCCCAAGGGACGCTGTTCATGGCCGCAGGCGGCATGGGCGGTTCCATGTTCCGCGCGGACTACGCGCCCGAACATGACGCGAGCCGCGACTGGAATGCTGTCTTCCAGACCGAAAATGGCGAACCGATCCGCACCGAGGATGGCCTCGATTTTCTGGAGACCGACTGATGGCCGTCCTTGCACTCAAGCTGACAGATGCCGGGCTCGCCGCTGTCCAGGGCGCCGCTGGTTCCGACCCGGTGACGCTGTCGCACCTTGGCCTCACGACGACGCCGTTCGACTACGCCCCAACGCTCATCACCCTGCCCGGCGAATTCAAGCGTTTGCCGGTGACGTCCGGTATGGCCGCAGCGCCGAACATCACTCACCTGACGGTCTATGACACGTCCGACGAAGCCTGGTCCGCAACGGGTCTTGGCATCTACATGGAAGATGGCGCGCTTTTCGCCGTGTACACCTCCGACGAACCGATCCAGTCGAAGTCGTCTCTCGCCTTTGCATTGCTCGTCTTCGACATCGCATTCCAAGCGGACGTTGCTGAGAACATCGAGTTCGGCAATGCGGTCTTCGCCTATCCGCCTGCCACGGAAGAGGGTCGAGGGGTGGCGAGAATCGCCCCGCAGTCGCGCGTGGATGCCAGCGAGGACGGTGAGGACGACGCGCAGACGATCGTGACACCAAAGACGCTGCGGAAGCGCATGACGGCCATCCTCGCGGCGATCGACGCGGAGGTTGACGCGCGCGTCGCTGGCGATGATGCGTTGGAAGCGCTGCTGCCCCCCATCGTAGCAGAAACCACCGCCGCAGCTATCCTAGCCAAGCTGATCGGCGTCGATGGCCATGGTTCCTTGCTTGATGCCGATCTGCTCGATGGCTTTCACGGTTCTTCGTATGACCGCATCGTGGAGAGCAGCCTGACCGAGATCGGTGGCTACGAGGTCTATGCATCGGGCAAGAAGACAACGTGGACGACCTTCCAGGTGGCGGAAAACTCTGTCGTCACCTTCAACCTGCCGACGCCGCACAATGCGTGGGTTAACCCATCGCTCGGCATTAGTTCGGTTCAGGGCAATACCTCGATTCAGGACAACACCGGCATTTCGGCCATCCTGCGCGACGGCAATGGTGCACCGATCGCACTGCAAATCTGGAACGCTGACGATCGCACCGTGACGGTGTGGATCCGCACGATCGGCGTTTGAAGGATCCTCTGAAATGGCCAAGATTTCCGATCTGCCCCGCCTTTCCCCTGAAAGCATCGATGGCACCGAACTGGTTCCGGTGGTTTACGATGACGAAACAGCGGCCGCGACCCTTGCGGAGCTTCTCGCACCCGCCCTTGCGCAAGCACGCAATTGGGCAGAGGGCGATGGCGAGCCCGGCGGGCCGGGTACCAAAAGCGCCAAGACGTGGGCCGCCTTCCTCGGCTCATTCATGCGCACGATCTCCGCTCGCTCCGGGTGGCCGCACGTCTTCACCGACGGCGCGAAGAACGTCCTCGGCGGGTGGAAAAAGGACGCCAGCTTCTGGACGGCACTCAGCGGCAACGTCGACGCGGCGATAGCCGCGCTGCGAGCGTCGGTCACGTTCCTTACCGGGAAGCTTCCTGCCACGATCTCGAATCGCGCTGGTTGGATCCACGTCTTCACCGATGGCGCCAAGAACAAGCTGTTCGGGGCCGATAGCACGGGCGATTTCATCATCGGCTCCAGCACCAACGTCTCGAAGTTCTTCCGAGACGGTGCACTATCGACGGTGCTGCAGGCCGCACTCTACCCCTCTAGGGATTTCGTGATTTACGGCGACAGCGAGACCGAAATCTCCATTGGTTGGCCAGAGATCGCTGCCGCCTTCGCTGCGATAGGCGAGGCACGAAACGTTTTTACTGAAGGCTTTGGCGGACAAGCGTCGCGAAGCATCCTGGCACGGCAGGGCGGACTTCCGGCGCTGGTGACCTTTGCAAACGGCGCGAGTGGCTTCCCGGAAATACCGGCCACTACCAATGCGGTCTCGGTGACTGTCGTAGGAAACCCTCTGTCGTATGCGTCGATCGCTCAGCCAAAGAGCATGACCGGTGTCATTCAGGTCGGCTCGTCCGGGATCCTTGGCACGCTTACCCGCACCGCCAATACGAACGACTACACCTTTGCGCGCGCGGCCGCCGGCGTCGCTGTGAAGGTGGACAAGGCCGTCCCCTTCGTGCCGAACAACAGCGACGTTCTGAAACGCATTCAGGTTTGCTGGATCGGCACCAACGACCTGATCCCGGCCGCCACCCCGGCTGAGACGATCCTCTCGTACATCGATCTCTACGTCGCGCGGCAAGCCACGCTTAACAAGCGGACCATCGTAATGATGCCGCTGTGGGACATGGATTCAGGGACGTCCGCCGCAAGCCGCGCAATCTACGACAACCTGCTGGCGCTGGTGAAGGCAAAGTACCCGCACTGCTACATCGACACCGTCGCGGTGCTGCAGCGGGCAGTCGCCAATCCTGACCAGAACGATCGAGACGACATCAACGCGGGCCTGGTGCCGCGCAGCATCATGGCCAACGATCGTCTTCACTTCCCGACCGGCGGGGCGGCGTACATCGCGCTCGCCGCCGAAATTCTCAACGTCACTAAGCGGAACGGCTGGTAATCATGGGTATAGAACACACTTCCAACCAGGTCGCTACGCCCGCTGCCGGTGTCGTGCTCGACAAGCTCTACAAAGACCCGGCGCTGACGAAGTACGACGTCTTCGTGATCGACGCTCTCGATACCGAGTGCTGGCCATCGCAGGCCGCGCCGGTTGCGGGTAGCAGCGTCATCGACATTTCACCGGCAGACGGAGCTGACGGCACTTTTGCGGCACCGCTCATGGGTTTCGACGGCGGCTTCGTCATGGATGGCACGGCCATCCAGACGATCGCCTTGCCCGCATCTTGCCAACCCGCCACCACCTCTCGCGGCAACATCGCGATGGTATGGCTCTACCTCCCGGCCGCTGCAGGAGCGATCCGTAAGCTATTCGGGTGGATGCGGTCCGGACCGGTGACCGGCAGCTGGGGCGCATATCTCGCTGGCGCGCAAAGCGGCTTGCAGGTCTCCGTAATGGCGGACGGTGTCAGCGCGACGCTCAATCTCCCTGCGTCCGACCTGTACCTTTTCGCCCTTGGCCGCGTCGAGGATGGAGCGGGCGGATTCCAGTACCGCCGCCGCATAATCAGGGCGAGCAACGCGGCTGATATCACCAAGGCCGGTGCGGCGTCTGGCGCCAATGCAGCGCAGCCCAGCACCGCCGCAGCGTCGACGATCGGCGGCGACGCCTCGTTTGGCGCCTCCGCCGTCTCACGGTTCTACCGCATGCGCATGGTGGACGTGAAACAGGACGCCAACGTAGCCACGGCGGCGTGGTTCGACACCATCGTAGATGCCGAGTTCGCGCTCAACCGTGCGCGCTCGGACTGGAAGCTGCCCTGATGCGTGCGCTCGATCATCTTCCCGATGGCCTCAAGCTCTCGCTCGACGCACTTTCATTCACTGCCCTGCTCGGGAGCCTCATCAGCGTGCTGCCTGCCGTCGCCTCCCTGCTGACCATCCTCTGGACCGCCATCCGCATCTACGAAACGCCGACCGTGCAGCGGCTCGTGAAACGCAAGGAACCGGAAGCATGATTGCCAAGCTGAAAGCGCGCCTGGTCCCCGGTGCACGGCACTGGTGGAAGTGGTCCAGCGTGCAATTCGCCGTCGTCGGCGGCGCAGTCACCAGCTGGGCCGCGACCGATCCCAAGGGCTTCGCGCATGTCGTGAGCCTGCTGCCGAATTGGGCGCAGCCGCTGGTCGGCGTTGGCCTTGCCGCCGTCGCGATCTGCCTGCGCGTCACTCAACGAAAGGAGGGCTGAGCCATGTCGGAATTGAAGATCCCCGTTGGCGTAAAGCGCGGCAGTCTCGCCGCGATCGTCGGTCTTTTGTCCGCCTCGATGCTCTTGGTCGAAACGCCCAAGGAGGAGAGCGGCCGCACGGTCGCGGTCGCCGTGGCCGACGACGGCACCGCGACCATCAACCACGTCGCCGGGCCGCAGTATCTGAAAGCCTACCTGGACATTGCCGGGATCCCGACCGCCTGCGACGGCATCACGGCTGGCGTGAAGATGGGCCTGCGCTACAGCGAGGCGCAGTGCGCTGCCCTGCTCGAGGCCGAACTGGCGAAGCATGCCAAGGGCGTCATGGCCTGCACGCCGACGCTTGGCGCAGATGGCCGCGACTACCAGCGGGTCGCGGCTGTGCTGCTCGCCTACAACATCGGCGTCGGGGGCTACTGCGGATCCACGGTGGCGCGACGGTTCAACGCGCGGCAGTGGCGGGCCGGGTGCGATGCGTTCAGCATGTGGAACAAAGCGCGCGTGAAGGACAAGGCGCACCCGAAAGGCGTGCTCCGCCCTGTCGCCGGCCTGACAGCGCGTCGTGGGCGCGAGCGGGCGATCTGCCTCCGGGGGGTGGCATGAAGCTCCTGCTCGCCGTGCTGGGCGGGCTGGGCCGGGTAGCAGCGTGGCTGCTCGGTCTGGCCCGCCGTCACCCTGCCCCCACGGCCTGCGCCGCATTGCTGGTTCTCGCTTGGTGGCAGTGGTCAGGGAAGGAAGATGCCCTCGCCGGCCGTGACCAAGCGCGCACCGCGCTCGCCACGGAAAAGAAGTCCCGCGAAGCCGAACGGGCCGGATGGCGGCGTGAAGTCGCTGCCGCGCAGGCCACCACGGCCGCCGCAGAACGCAAATCTCAGGAGATCGCTTCCGATGCCCAGACTTCCCACGATGCGCTCGCGGCCGACAATGCTGGCCTGCGCAATTACATCGCTGCTCGCGGCCTGCGGTCCGGCAGCGGTGTCCCCACTGCCACCTTCCCCGCCGATGATCTCGGTGCCGCCGTTCATGCAGCAGCGCCCGCCAGCGCCGTCGTGGCGGCAGACACAGCCGACCTCGTCTCCTGCGACGGCGCCTATGTCTACGCCGCCTCGGCCTACGAATGGGCCCAAGGTCTGATCACGGCAGGCCTCGCGAAACCTGAGAGCGCCGGCCGATGAAAGACCAGGAAGATATCCCTGCGGATATGTCGGAGCTTATCCGCCTCGGAACGATCGCTACCGTCGATCTCGATGCGAAGCGCTGCACCGTGCTCTATGGCGACGAAGATGACGACGATGGAGGCGCCACGACGCCGCCGATCCGCTGGCTCGCCCCTCGCTGCGGGAAGACGAAGGTGTCGAGCCCGCCCAGCGTCGGCGAACAGGTCATTCTGCTCTGTCCCGATGGTCAACTTGCCGCTGCCGTGGCGCTCGCTGGAATCGACCAGGACGCGTTCCCGCTTCCTTCGTGGGGCCTGACCGAAGGCGTCGAATTCGAGGACGGCGCGCGGATCACCTATGATCCTGTGGGCCACGCCCTCACTGCCACCTTGCCCGGCGGCGGGACTGCGCTCATAGAAGCACCGGGCGGAATGACGATCCGGGGGGACGTCACGGTGGAAGGGACGATTACCGCAAGCGAGGACGTGGTTGCGGCAGGTATCAGCCTCAACAGCCACAAGCACGGGAACGTCCAGGCGGGCAGCGCCCAATCGGGCGGGCCGGTCTGAAGAGAGGTCAGGTGCTCACTGCGCGGGGAAACGCGAGAAGAACACCGGGCCACCGTTTTCGGATCACCTATTTGCCCCCGTCGCAACAGATCCTGCGTCCGGCCGTGGCGGAGACACGCCGAACCTTCGCTCCCGTTTAGCAGCCCAAGTTCTGCCAGATGGTCCGGAACGGAATATGTTGTGCGAGCCGGTAGAGCAGAAACAGACCAGATCCTCCCAAGGCCAAAAAAACGACGGCGGTCTCTACAAAGAAGAATCGCACTTCTTCGGGAGCAATTTTGTCGCTTACTGTGCTCATGGCACTTTCCATCGCCAATATTGCAGCCTTCATGACCGGGATATCGTGGGCGGTCGCCGCGTTCAACCGCTCAGCCGAGGTAGAAAGGTTATAGATGGACACGCGGTATCTATGGGTCGACACTTCATCGACCTTCCTATCGAACTGTTCTTTAATTGCAAAAATATAGTTTGAAGTTGGAACCGCTGCTCGGGTCCGCATTTCTGCTTTGAAACGCTCCAGCTCCGCCGAGCTGTCGTCTGCTGGCTCAGCAATAGTATCCAGAATGCTATCAACGGATTCTTGGTGATGCTGGCTGATTTGATCCAGCCAGTGATCCGTAGTTTCCTGCTTCATGCTTTCAATGTTCGCCATCGTGCTGGCGGCCCCAGCGAAGTTGGTTGCCAAAGCCTTCGCCGAAGCAAGAATGCTCTCGAACTCCGCCTTGATACCAGTCAGCGCCTCGTAGAGGCTGACATCACCGAATTTACGGACAAGTTTCGTGTGCTCGATGAAAGCGCGTCTACGGTTTATTCGGAATCCATATGCGGCGTACGCGAGTATAGCGAGCAGCAATAGCTGAATGACGAGTAATGGAGCTGAAACTTTTACATCAAGTGCTTCGAATTCAAATCTCCCGTTCGGATCGGGGACAGCGAGGCAGGCAAGAAAAACGAGGATGCTGATAGCGAAGGCTGACTGTTTAGCTTTTTGATAGTCAGGTCCAGTATCAAACAGCTCGGCATTGACGTTCATAGTTTTGATCCCCCACATAGCTCAGCGCTACAATTAAACGTGATAGCCCGTTGCTGGTAGCGCCGATATTCACCCGCCCGCGTTATGGCATTTCCCTCTTAGATCGCGCTCTGATCCTCCCATGATCGGGATGGACGCCAACACCGGGAAGCAGCTCGACGGCACCGCGCACCTTGCGCAGTCGGTCGGCAAGATCCTGACGACGCCGCTGAGCCGACGCGCGATGCGCCGGCCATTCGGCTCGATCCTGTTCGACCTGATCGACCGCCCGATGAACGCGGCCAACGTCATGCTCATGCGGGCGGCAACTGCCGTGGCCATCCGGGATTGGGAACCGCGCCTTTCGATCGCCAAGATCGACGTCAGCGGCACGTTCGCGGACGGTTCTCTCACGATCTCCATCGCCGGTAAGCGCACCGACGTGCCCGAGCCAAACGCGCAGGTCACCCTCTCCATCCCCATCACCCGCTGAGGAAGCGTCCATGACCCACGGTCTTACCCTTACCGAATCGTCCGACAGCACCGTCACCGCTTCCCCGTCGAGCATGTCGGTGATCGGGCTGATCGCCACCAGCGAAGCCGGTGTCGGCGATGTTGCCGCCGAGATCGACGCCGCCTTCCCGCTCAACACGCCGGTCCTGGTCACCAGCGTCGACATTGCGGCCGGTAAGGCCGGGAAGCTGGGCACGCTCAAGGCCGCGCTCGAGGCGATCGGGGATCAGTCCAGCCCGGTGGTCATCGTCGTGCGGGTGGAAGAAGGGGCGACCACGGCCGAGACAGACGACAACGTCATCGGCGATACCACCGGCGGCACCTACACCGGCCTGCAGGCTCTGCTCGCGGCCGAGAGCCTGGTGGGCGTTCGTCCGCGCATCATTGGTGCGCCTGGTCTCGATACACAGGCGGTTAGCACCGAGCTCGTGATCGCGGCCAAGAAGCTGCGCGGGTTCGCCTATGCACGCGCGATCGGCGCCGACGTCGCCGCCGCGATCCTCTACCGCGAGAACTTCTCGGCGCGCGAGCTGATGCTGCTGTGGCCAGACACCAACGGGTGGGCGGGCGATGCTGTCGCGCGCGCCCTCGGCCTTCGCGCGCGAATCGACGAACAGATCGGTTGGCACAAGACCATCTCCAACGTCGCGATGGACGGTGTTCTTTCCATCACGAAGGACGTGCACTTCGATCTGCTCGACACCTCCACCGATGCCGGCGTGCTCAACGATGCGCAGATCACCACCATGATCCGCGCCGAGGGCTACCGTTTCTGGGGCAATCGCACCACGGCGGGCGACGACGCGCCGGATTTCGCTTTCGAAAGCGCGGTGCGCACCAGCTATGCCCTGCAGGACGTCATCGCCACCACCATCCGCCCGTTCATCGACCAGCCCATCACCGTGGGCCAGATCAAGAACCTGCTCGAGAAGGTGAACGCTGCGTTCCGTGCGCTTGTTACGCAGGGCCGCATCGTTGGCGCACAGGCGTTCTTCGATCGCGCGGCGAATACCTCGGACCAGCTCGCCGCCGGGCGACCGACCTTCCGCATGCAGTTCACGCCCTGCGCTCCGATGGAGAACCCGCGCGTGAATCTGGTCATCACCGATTTCTACTACTCGGACTTCGCCGACCAGCTGGTCTGAGCCGTAACCTCCCCTCCCGCTGAAAGGATCCGGCCATGGGCCTCGGTCGCAAACTCATCAACATCAACGGCTATGTCGACGGCGTCAGCTACCTCGGTACCATTGCGGAGTTCGAAGAGCCCAAGCTCGCGTTCACCGGCGAAGATATCCGCAACGGCGGCATGTTGGGACCGGTTAAAGGCGATATGGGTCTCGAAGCGATGGAGGCCACCATGACTATGGGCGGCCATGTCGCTGCTCTTATTCGCCGCTTCGGCACCACTGCAGTCGACGGCGTGCAGCTACGCCTCGTTGCAGCCTACCGCGCCGATGACGGCACCCCGGCGGAAGCTGTCGAGATCTTTATCGGGGGACGCTTCGCAGAAATCGACCTCGGCAAGGGCAAGCCGGGCGAGAGCACCGAGCATAAGTACACGATCCCGCTCGCCTACTATCGGCGCGAGGTGGACGGTGTCGTCGAGGTTGAGATCGACATGATCAACGGCGTGCATCTTGTCGGCGGCGTTGATCGCTACGCCGAAATTATGGCGATCCTGCTCGGCTGACACCCACCAACATAACCAGATCCACCGGGCGGTCCTGTTGCGGGGCGCCGTCCAGGTGGTGGGCCGGGGAGGATCGGTAATCTCTCTCCCCCTTCCCGGCCCCGACTGCCCCGCTGACCAGGAGCCCCGCACATGGCCGAACAGACCGACGTCGCAGCCGCGACCACGCAGCAGAACCGTTACGAAACCGTCACGCTCAACACGCCGATCATTCGCGGCGAGACCAGCCTCGGGAAAGTCAATATTCGCAAGCCTAAGGCAGGCGAGCTGCGCGGCGGCATCACCCTACAGGACATCCTGACTACTGATGTCACCGCGATGCTCAAGCTGATCCCGCGCGTAACGGAGCCACCGCTACGTCCCGACGAAGCCGACAACCTTGAGCCTGACGACCTGGCCGAGATCTGCGGAACCATTCGCGGTTTTTTTATCACGAAGACGGAACGGGAAGCGATCGAGGCGATGATGGCGGAACATCGCCCGAGGACCTGATCGCCGAGATCGCCTACATTTTGCATTGGCCCAAGAGCGAGCTGGAGACGCTGGATCTGGATGAGCTGATGGAGTGGCGCAACCGGGCGGTCGCGATCTGGAACCGGATGAACCCACCCAAGGACGGGACACCGTGAGCAACAAGCTTTCCCTGATCGTGAACTTCCTAGGCGTTGACAAGATGTCCGGGGCGCTGCGCAACATCGTCGGCCTCGGCCGCCGGGGTTCGTCCTCGATCCGCTCCCTCACCGGCGAATCGCGCAAGCTCGAGCGGGAGCTGGCAAAGGTGCGGCGCGAATTGTCTGGCGCAACCGGGAACGTCACCGAGCTGATGAACCGGGAGCGCGCGCTCGAGCGCAGCATTGCGAGCACCAACGAACAGCTTGCCCGCCGGCGCCGGCACCTTGCCATCGCCGCCGATCGGCAGGCTATGCTCAACCGCGCGCAGGAAATGCGCGGCAAGGGCGCGGAGGGCATGCTCGCAGGCGCAGCCATGGCGGTGCCGCTGATCGCCGCCACAAAGCAGGCAATGACCTTCGAGAGCGCCATGGCCGATGTGCGTAAGGTGGTGGACTTCCCCAACCCTCAGGCGTTCGCGAAGATGTCGGACGACGTGCTCGACCTCAGCACGCGGATCCCGATGGCGGCCGAGGGCATCGCGGCGATTGTCGCCGCCGCCGGCCGCGCCAACATTCCGCGCAAGGAACTGCTCGGCTTCGCCCAGGACGCGGCAAAGATGGGCGTCGCCTTCGACATGTCCGGCGATGAGGCCGGCGCTATGATGGCGAAGTGGCGCACCGCCTTCGCCATGAATCAGGACGGCGTGAATACGCTTTCCAACCAGATCAATGCGCTCACCAACGCCTATGGCGGCACGGCGACCGACGTATCCGGCATCGTCACGCGCATCGGGGCGCTGGGCAAGGTCGCCGGCGTCACCGCGCCGCAGGTTGCCGCCATGGCGCAGCTGCTCAACAGCGTTGGCGTCGAGGAGGAGGTTGCTGCCACCGGCATCAAGAACATGATGCTGGCGCTCACCAAGGGAGACGCCGCGACCAAAAGCCAAGCGGAATCGCTGAAAACGCTGGGGCTCAATGCTACGGACCTTGCCGACCGGATGCAGAAGGACGCCGGCGGCGCGATCACGGACGTCCTGCAGCGGCTGAGCAAGGTGCCCAAGGCACAGCAGGCCGGTATCCTGACCAACTTGTTCGGTTCGGAATCCGTGTCGGCCATCGCGCCGATGCTCACCAACCTTGACAAGCTGCAAACGAACCTCGCCCTGGTCGCGGACAAGTCGAAGTACGCGGGATCGATGGAGAAGGAATATCTCTCCGCGATCGCGACGTCCGAGGGCGCCACCGGCCTGGCGATGAACGCTCTGAAGGGGCTCAACATCACGTTGGGGCAGCAGCTGCTGCCCACGGTCATGACCGTTTCACGTCAGGTGGTTTCCGCCGCCAATTCGGTGCGGGCATGGGCGAAGGCTCATCCGCAGCTTACCTCGTTCCTGGTCAAGACTGTCGGTGCCCTGATTGCTTTCCGGTTTGGGCTCGGCGCAGCCAAGTTCGCGGTGGGAGGCTTGCTCGGGCCATTTGCGCGGATCCTTCCGTACTTCCGCAAGGTCGATGGCATTTCACGCTTCGGGCGCCACCTTGGCGTCTTCGCACGACTGTCCATTCAAGCCGGCGGTCTCGCTATGCGCGGATTCGGTCTTGTGCGAGGTGCCGCAATGCTATTGGCTCGCGGGGTGGTACGGGCTGGCCTGATAATGATGGCCAATCCGATCGTCCTCGCTATCACGCTGATTGTGCTCGCGCTCGCCGGCGCCGCGTACCTGATCTACACCCATTGGGATAAGATCAGCGCTGCCTTCACCGCCGGTGTCGCGTGGGTGAAGGGCAAGCTGCAGGGTCTGCCGGACTGGCTCAAGAACATCGGGTCGATGATGATGCAGGGCCTGCTGCTCGCGATCAATCCCATGGCGCTGGCTTGGAAGCTGCTCGACGTCGCGAAGAACGGCGTCACCGCGTTCCGCAATTACCTTGGCATCAAATCACCCTCACGCCTGTTCATGGCGATGGGTGGTCACGTCGCAGGCGGTCTGGAACGCGGCATCGACGAGAACCGCCACGGCCCGGTGCGCGCGATCGGACGCATGGCGTCTGGCGTGGCGGCCGCCGGCGCGGTTTCGCTCACACCGATGAATGCAGCCGCCAGCCCATCGGGCGGTGGCCAAGGTGGCGGCGGCGGCTTCGGGCCGATCGAACTGCATATCCACGGCACGCCGGGAATGAATGTGGACGAACTGGCTGATGCCGCCTTCCGTAAGTTCGAGCGCAAATTGGCCCAGCGGGGCCGTTCCGAGTTCAAGGATCGCTGATGGCCTCCGCACCGCTCATGTCGCCCTCGCAGCTGCTTACGCTGGGCATGTTCCTGTTCGGCATGGACACGGCCGCCTATTCCGATTTCCAGCGCAGCCAGGCGTGGCGCCACGAGGGCACCGATCGCCACATGGCGCGCCCCGCCAGCCAGTTCGTCGGGCCCGGCGAGGATAGGATTACACTGGCTGGCCTGCTCGTGCCGGAAATCGCCGGCAGCTACAGCTCGCTGGATCGTCTGGTCGAGATGGCGGACACTGGCGGCAACTGGCCGCTTGTGGACGGCGCAGGCCGCGTGCTCGGGCACTTCCGCATTGATCTGCTCGACACAGCCCACCGAACGGTGCTCGCCGGCGGCATTCCGCGCGCGGTGGATTTTCAGATTCAGTTGACCCGGGTGGACTGATGGCGGACGCGAATATCGCCGGCCTGCGCCTCACGCTTGATGGCATCGACCTGGCTGACAGGATCAATCCGCGCTTCGTCGAACTTTCCCTTTCCGAGAAGCGCGGGGGCGAGGCGGACGAACTGTCTCTCACGCTCCATAACGCCGATGGTAAGCTCGCCCTTCCTGAGCCGGGGAAGGTGTTAGCTCTGGCGCTAGGGTGGAAGTCGGGAACGGACGTGATTGTCGGCTTGGTCGACAAGGGCCGTTTCACCGTTGACGAGGTGGAGTTGACCGGCCCGCCCGACCAGGTGCTGATCCGCGCACGATCCGCCGATCTCAATGGCGACTATCGCAAGCGCCGCACCAAAGCGTGGAAGGATACGACTGTCGGCGAGATACTGCAGGACATCGCCAGTCGCAATTCCGTGACGGCGCAGGTCCATCCGGATCTATCCGGCAAAGCCATCTCCGCGATCGACCAGCACGGTAAGAGCGACATGGCATTCGTGAAGGATCTCGGCAGCCGGTATGATGCGGTCGCGACGTGGAAGGATCGAAAGCTGCTCTTCATGCCGATCGGCAGCACCACGACTGTCAGCGGAAAAGCCCTCGCACCGCTCGCCATCACCAAGCGTGACGGATGGTCCTGGCGTTTCACCCAAGTCCAGCGCGACGAATACGACGGCGCTGAGGCGGCTTGGCACGATCAGGCGAGCGGGAAGAAGAAGAAGACCTCGACCGGCGGATCAAAAGCAAAGCGCCTGAAGCGTGTTTATGCCAGCGAGGCGGATGCGAAGCAGGCTACCGAGGCGGAAAAGGCCAAGCGGCAACGCGGGGCATACGAGTTCGAATACGAGCTCGCGATTGCGGATCCTCGGATCCAGCCCAACCAGCGTGTCGCTTTGTCGGGCTGGAACATGAAGGTCGATGCCATCGCCTGGCTGGTGAAGTCAGTCGATACCAGCATGGGAAGCGGAGGCTTAAAACAGCGAGTAAGTATGGAGAGCGTTTAAATCGCCCGCAGCGGCACAAAAGGTCAAACCGTGGTATCATCCATGAACTGCAGCCTGTCGCATAGAAAATAAATCCCAAGTAACATGGTGACGGCGAGCTGCGCGAGCAAAAAGAAGAACGCGAACCCCCCTACAGATTTCATTGCGATGCGCAAAAATGCAGAAATTTCAAGAATTTCTCGCAGCTGATCTCCAAACATTCGTGCGACATACAAACCAAATAACAATATGATGGACGTGAAAGACAAATATCCAAAGAGATAACAAACAAATTGCCTATGCGTCAGAACATGCTCTACTATAGTACTTCGGTTATTTTTGCGCCTTAGAATGGCAGGTTCACCTTTTAAATGATCGTCCAGTCCAACACGATCGAATGTGGCAACGGCTGCTAAAGCCGCGATGAAAAAAGCGATCAACAAATTGAGTAAATTGATCACGTTCGGTACAAGTCCGCTGTCAGCGAACAGCCCAAGGCTGACATGCATGCGTTGCACAAAAATGGTAACGGGCAGCGCCACGACAAAAGGAAGAACAAAATCGTACGTGATTTTGGAGCTAAAAAGGCCTGAGCCTTGCGATATCGTCAGATATCGCATCGGAGCTCCCAATTGTCGGACCGCCCAGATCATGACCAATTCGACTTGTCAGTTAGCTCCTTGGCCATCATCGTACAGATTTCTTGGAACACCTTTGAATAGCACGTCGCGAGGGTCGATGTGAAACCCAGCAAACGCTTCGATCGAGAATACAGAGTGTCCATAGCATCGGCCTTCTCCAACTCGAATCTTGGCGATGAACTCGTGTTGCCCGGAAGTTTGTCGATACGAAATTGCACCTCTTGGTAGCTCTGCTCTTTACCCCACTTGGCAATCTGTTGAGCGAGATCGTACGCCTTTGAAGCGCCTTCCTTTTTAGTTCTGATTACGAGTTCTTCTTTGATGGTAGTAAAACGCGAAGGATCTCCTGGCCCACCATACGTCTCTACCTCTCGAATCAGCGTGATCTGAGAGAGTACGCCCTGCTCAATGTCCTTTTTCAACGTCTGAGCTGGCACTTTGTTGATGCCGAGGCGGTACTTGCAGCGACGCTCAACCACTTCGATCTTCTTCCCCCTTTTTAGAGGGCGATCATATAGCAGGTCTGGGTCATCAGCCGTGGCATTATCGATCAAGCGCTCGAAGAACGCGTTTACCAGCGTGCTGCTCACCCCCGGCATTTTTTCAAAACAGGCGCGGTGCCTGCCCTGTGTGTGCGCGGTCTTGCTGATCAGCATATGCGCCGACCACCCCTGCACCTCGTCGTCGGCGGGCTTAACGTCCTTAACGGTGAGCTTAATCGGATTTATAAAGCTTGGATGTGCGGCGTCCGGGTCGCCTCGGGTCACTAGGATTGCCCATGCATCCAGATGAGGCAGGTCAACAATGTCAGCGACGAAAATGCAATTTTTTGGGTTCTTGGCCTCATTTTCACCAACAACGCGGTTGTCCTCGTCGATGTACAGGAAGGCCTTTCCTGCTTGAAACTCGTTCTGCAAGAGCTCCACAATCCGAGGCACAGTAACAGTTACAGGCGCATCCGCAGGCACGGCGTGCGGCCAAAGGTTCCACATAAAGATTTGCCGTTCGCTGCTTAAAGCGACCATTCACACCCCCTCTTAATAGTCGTCTGGCCAAGTTTCATCTGGGTAAAAGTCCGGATCGGAAGCGGGTACTTGGCTGTCAGGCTCAGCGGTACTTCCATCCGCCTCGTCAGGCCCCGTTGCGATCATCGCAGGCGTCAGTTTCGGATCCTCGCCATCGAAAGCAAGACGAACCCACCCGCCAAATTTTGCCTTACGTTGCAGGACGGCGCGCATTTCCCGACCGGCCCGCAGCAGGGCACTGATGCGGACGGCCCGCTGCGAGCTGATGTATCCCATTTGCATGCCGTCAGCGTTGTACACCGCGACCGCGTTTTCATCTGCCGGGTTGTCGGGCTCGAGGCGCAGCTCGACCGGATCACCTGGCTCGCACATCGCCATAGCGAAACGTCGGTTGGAGCCGTCGCGATTGTCAAACTCGATCCCGACAACGGCGAGCGAAATGGCAGGCAGAGGCGTGTCGAACACTATCAGCCCGCTATTTTGCGAATAACGGCAACCACCTTCCCTATCGGGTGTAGCTCGCCGTCAAAGGCGATCTCCGATTCGACATTGGGATTGTCCGACATTATTTTAATGCCGCCGCTGGGAAGCGGTCGAAGGCGCTTTATCAACCCGAAGTTACCGTAAGATATCGCCCAAATCTGGTCGCCCATACCGACCAGATTTTGTGCTGTGTCGATGATGACAACATCTTCGTTTTGTATCGTAGGCGCCATCGAATCG
Organism: Novosphingobium sp. 11B; assembly: GCF_054589055.1. NCBI lineage: Bacteria > Pseudomonadati > Pseudomonadota > Alphaproteobacteria > Sphingomonadales > Sphingomonadaceae > Novosphingobium > Novosphingobium sp. 11B. The sequence continues at coordinate 54,646 of NZ_BAAILP010000147.1, forward strand.
CCGATCCCACGCGCCATGAATATCCGGCTGGCCGGTGACAGAGTATATAGGCGCAGCCAGTCGCGTGCGAACTTCCGCCCCTTCTCTTTGACGGGAAGGTCAAGATAGCTTCCGCCGCCCATTCCGAAAGCAAGATCAAGCTCTTTGATCTCCACAATCTCAGTGTCGTCGCCTGCCAGCGCAGGCGAGATCACAACGCGAGCAGATGGGCCGTCATCCTCGGTTTCTCCGATCAGGTATTCTGGCGTCGTATCGAGCGAACGGGCGAGTTCGATTATCTTTCCGGTCTCCCGGGTTTCGCCAGAGATCAAGCGGCCGATCGTTGGCTGCGACACACCCAGCTCCCGCGCCAGCGCAGACTGGCTAGTGCGCCGATCCTGTATCAACCATTCCAGTCGGGAACCAACAATATCAGCCATTCCCGATGCCTATACGAAACTGAATAACGGCACACGCTACAAATTCGTTGACCTTCCTATTCAATTCTGTATAGATCGCTTCATGGACGAAGAACCCTCCCGCTACGAAGCATTGGTTTGCTGTCGCGAAGTCGCTGGCAGCGACAGCCAAATGGCTCGTGACCTCGGCGTCACACAGCCCAAGGTGTGGCGTTGGATCAACCAGTCCAAGCAGCTTCCCGCTGAGTATGTTCTCTTGGCTGAACGGCTTTACGGCGTGTCGCGTCACTTTCTTCGCCCCGATATCTATCCCGTCGAAATGCCCGAGGCGCCCTCTCGCTGGTCCGGCGTCGATCAACGCGCCAGTGTCCGCAGGAGCGGCGTAGACGGGCGACCTCGCCGGGTCGCGGTCAATCGCCGCCAGATTTTGAACGGGGCCGGGCTGTGACCAAGATCCGTGAGCCCCTCACATATGAAGCGACGCTAACCAAGATCGCTGCTCAGATCGGGTGGGATCGGTGCGCTGCGATCTGCGGTGTCACTTCCGAACGCACCGTTCGCTACTGGTCGGACCCCGACTGCGAGAAGGAAATCCGCCTGATCGACGCCGAGCGGCTCGATCGCGCTTTCATGGAACGCGGCGGAGATCACGCCCCGTTCCACCGCCTCCACGCCCTGCGCCTGGACATCGCCAACCGCGAAGGCCCTGACCATTGTCTCGCCGCCGTCGCAGGCAAGGCCGCCAAGGAAACCGGCGAAGCGGTTGCCGCCCTCATCACCGCCAGCAGTTCGCCCGATCCTCGGACCCGGCGCCGCGCACGGCAGGAAGTTCACGAAGCGATCGAAAGCCTGACCGATGGTCTGGCGACGTTGGATCAGCAGGAAGCGGAGGACGGTCGAAAATGAGTGGCGAGGGGATACTGCGGGGGGGCCCGTTGATCCATGCACCGCTTGAATTCCGGCTTCGATCAGGTGGGGCGCTCTCCAAAGACAGCGCGCTTATCACCTGCCCGAAGTGCGAAGCGCCGGCCTTCATCCGGCGCTCCACCCGGGTCACGGCGACGGTCAAGCACCTGCATGCACACTGCACCAACACGGGCTGCGGACACACGTTCATGTCCGAGATCGTTTTCGTGCACAGCTTCAACCCCGGGTTGATTGCCCGGCCGGATTTGGACTTACCGCAGTGCCCTGCGGATCAGATTCCACATGTGCTGCCGCCTAGTCGGGACGAACCCGACGACAGCCAGATGAGCATGTTCGCCTCGGCCTGACGGCCGGGGCCACCCACCCAAACCATGATGATTTTTCACGGCCGCGCTGCGGCCGAGGGGGAAGCTTTGCCTAAGAAACACACCCGCGCCCGGATTGCCGAACTGGAAAGCCTGCTCGCTCAAACCCAAGGCACTCTCCGCACGGCAGCCCTTCTCCTTGGCTGCGCTGAGCTGAATTGCCTGAGCGAAGAGGACAAGCGAAACCTCCGGCCCGTTGCGGACGAATGCGCCGGACTAAGCGGCGCTATTCAGTACACCATCGAAAGCGACGTCGTCGCCGGTGAGGGCGCCCGCCGGTGAACCTGCAGCAGGAAGTCATCAAGGGCCTGCAGGCCCGGTTCAAGTTCAAGAACACGAAGGGGACTTGGCTGCAGGAGGGCGTGTGCCCGAATTGCCGTCAGACCTCGGTGTACTGCGCTTCCAAGGAACCGAAGATCGTTCGGTGCGGGAAGGGCAAGTGCCAGTGGGAAGAGAGCGTCCGCAGCCTGCTGCCCGACCTGTTCGAAGACTGGTCGAAGCGCCATCCACCGTCTCACGAGAACCCCAGCGCGTCGGCCGACGCCTACTTGTCGCACGAACGCGGCCTCGACCTGCAGCTGCTGCGCGGCTCCTATACCCAAGAGGTCTATCGCGACCACAAGACGGGCGAGACCAGCGCCACCATCCGCTTCCCGGTGGGCGATACCTATTGGGAACGCATCATCGACAAGCCCGGCCGTTTTAGCGGCAAGGCCCATTTCGCATACGGCGGCAAGCCCGGGGGCCATTGTTGGATCCCGCCCAAGATCTCGCTCGAGGATCTCGCCCGGGCCGATGACATCTGGATCACCGAAGGCATCTTCAACGCCGTCGCCTTGGAGCAGGGCGCGCACCTGATCGCCGTGTCGGCGATGTCGAGCAACTTCTGGCCCAAGCATTTCCTGTCGATGCTGACAGCGGCGCTGCAGCAGTACCAGCGCGCCACCCGGCCCCGCCTGGTGTTTGCCTTTGACCCCGGCGCCGCCGGCGTTTCCTTCGCCCGGCGTTTCGTGAAACAGGCGAAATCCGAAGGCTGGAACGCAACCGCTGCGCAGGTGACGCCGGACGGGGAAGGCACATCGAAGGACTGGAACGACCTTCTCCTCGACCATGTTGAATGGCGGGGCGAGAAGGATCGCGCTCCGCTCGGCCCCGAGGCGATCCAGAACTACCTGTGGAACGGCGGCCTCACGATCGCATCTTCACCACGCGAAAAGGCGAAGATGCTGCACGAGAAGCGCAAGCTCGCTTCGTTCGACTTCCGGCACGGCAACAGCCTGTGGTGGTGCAAGGTAACCTACGACGACGACGAAAAGCGCAACCTCATGATCGAGGAGATCGCGAACTGCGCCTTCCGCCTGCTCTATCGTGAACGCGACGAAATCGCGGACGAGACGAACTACTTCCTGCAGATCGACTTCCCCGGCGCTGAGCCCACGGTGAAAGCCCGCTTCTCCTCCTCGGCCTGCGCAAACTCGGGCGAATTCAAGAAGCGTCTCATGGCCTTCGCTGGGACGTGGACCGGGACCGGCGAGCAGCTGGATCGTCTGATCCGCAACCAGACGCGCGGCCTCAAAGTGGTCGAGCCCATCCCCTTCACAGGATACTCCGCGCCGCACCGCGCCTGGCTGCTTGGCGACACGGCCGTGCGCGATGGTCGCTTGGTCGACCTCAACCAGGAGAAGTACTTCGACTTCGGCCGGCAGGCTGTGAAGCTGCGTAGCCCGGAGCGAATGCTCGAGATCCATTACGACGCGGACAAGATCACGTTCGAATGGATCGCAACGATCTGGACCGCCTACGGCCCAAAGGGGCTGATCGCCCTCGCCTTCTTTACGATGTCGTTTTTCGCGGTGCAGATCCGCGAGAAGCTCAAAACCATCGGCTTTCTCGAGATCACCGGCCTTCCGGGATCCGGTAAGTCCACGCTGGTAGAGTTCCTCTGGAAGCTGGCGGGGCGCGCCGGTTACGAAGGTTTCGATCCTAACAAGGGCACCGTAGCGTTCCTCGCCCGCAGCCTGATGAAGGTGTCCAATCTCCCGGTTGGCCTGATCGAAGGCGGCCGCGATGACGACAAGGCCAAGGGTTACAAGCAGTTCGACTACAACGAGCTGCTAGTTCTCTACAACGGCCGCAGCCCGCGCGGAACCGGGCAGAAGAGCGGCGGGTTTGAAACCTCCGAGCCGCCCTTCCTCGGCACCATCTACCTCATGCAGAACGAGCGGATCGACGCGATCCCGGCCGTGCTGGAACGCCTCATGTCGATGGACATCGACAAATCGCGCTGGTCACCGGCGACGAAGACGGCGGCGATCAAGCTGGAGCGATGGCCGATTGAGGAGGTGTCGGGGACAATCGTCCACGTCACCCGCAACGAGGCGAAGTACCTTCCCTTCTTCTTCGACCGCTACGATTTCCACGACGCCGACATGCGCAAGCGCGTCGACGGTCTGTCGAACGATCGCCCCATCAAGTGCCACAGCCAGCTCGCAGCAGGGGTAGAGGCGCTGCAGCAGCTGTTCCCGTCGATCCGCCCCGAATGGATCGAGGAAACCCTGCGCGTCGTCGATGCCATGGCGCTCGATCGGCAGAACTCCTGCGGCGGCGATCACCCGATTGTCTCGGACTTTTGGGACAAGGTCCAATACCTGCTGGAGCGGGAAAAGCCGGAGGACCATGCCGACGGCAAGTCGGTCAACCAGCACCGCGATCCCGACACCACGATCGCCATCAACCTCGTCGATTTCGAGGCGCGGTGCCGCAACGCCGGCATCGCCCCGCCCAACATGGACCTGCTCAAGAAGCTGCTGCGTAACTCGAAGTCGCGCAAATGGATCGCGACCAAGAACGTCAACAACCCGATGGCGCGTGTGCTTTCGTGCTGGGTTTTTGATCAGCCCAAGAAAGCGGAGCGGATGATATGAGCCGCCCCCGAATCTTCATGGATCGGTTCACGGTCGGAATCTGGCGCGCCCTCACCGTGGACAGTTCCACGCCATGGGCGGCAGGGGACTACCCTGATCTCCTCGCCATGGCCGAGAGCATGCTCGCGTCGCGCCAAAAGCGCTTCCCCGAGTTGGTCAAGGCCGGAAAGTTGGACCAGGCGCAGGCGGACGCCGCCCTGGCCATCTACGCGGCGATCCTCGCCGATTGGCAGTGGATCGTCACCGGCGAGGGCGAACGCGCCCACCTCTCCACCCTCGAGGCGCGCAAGGCCGCCCTCGATACAAGCCTCGATACGATCGCGGAGATTGCCGGCGAACGCCGAGGATTTACCCGCGAGCTAGCCCTGCAGGCGCAGCACGTCATCGCGATGCGCTGGCACCTCGAGCCCGAGCGCGAAACCCACTTCTTCGCCGCCCTCACCCACCAGATCCGCGCCGAACTCGCGCGCAAAAACGCCGGGGCCGTTGCGGCTCCGGAACCTCTCAGGAGTGCTGCCTGATGTCCAATGACCGCATTCACGCTGCCTACTGCCGTTGCCACCAATGCGCCCCGCGCCACCCGAGCGCCGCCGACATCTCCCCGGTCCTGCGCATCGTCTTCCTCGCCGCCGCGATCGGCGTCGGCCTCGCCTTCGGAGCATGGGCCGGGGCCGTGCTCGCGAACTCCCTTTCGTCCTGGTCCTGATTGGAGCCCGTCATGCGCATCCAGCATCATCCCAAGGCACGATCGGCAGCGGAACGCGCTCTGGCGCGTCGGCCGATCCCCTTCACCTTCCAGTGCCACGGTTGTGAGACCGTCGAGCACCGCCCCCGCCCGATCCTCCCTGTGGGCTGGGTTACCGTCGAGATCTGCGGCGATTTGCGGGCGTTCTGCGGCGTCTGCATTCCCGGCCTGCCCTGCGAGCGGGAGCCGCTGCAGTGAACGCGCCGACGACAATCCCCGTCGACACAGCGCCTTGTCGCTACATCATCGTCCTCGAAGCGGACCCGATCGACACCGACATGCGCCAGCGCATCTCCCTCTCCGCCGCTTTCTACCAGCGCAAGATGTATCCCACCGTGATCGCTTCCGCATCGATCCTCGGTCTGGTCGTCATCGTTGCCCAGCTCGTGAAGTGGATTGCCTCATGATGGTATCCACCCGCGTCCAGCGTGAAGCACGCGATGCCGTCATCGCCGCCCGTTTCAAGGGTGGCCCCGTCCCCGCCAATCCATACCGGCGCGACAGCCGATCGCACCTGTGGTGGGACATGGGCGTGCGCAAGGCGGAAACCGCCGTCGCGGACCTCATGCGTGTGGGAGCCTGACCATGGTTCCTGTCACCGTCACACCCTGCGCGGTCGAACGCTACGTCGCCTATTTCGGCGGCACCGAAGAGGATGCACGCACCGCCCTCTCCGCACCGATTTTCCAGATCGCCGCGGACTTCGGCGCCCGGGTTGTTCGCCTCCCCCGCGCCCGCGTCGTCATGCGCTTCGCAGAGGGCGTTGCAGTCGTGCTCAGCGTGATGCCGACGGACCGCATTCCGCACCAGCTCATGCCCCTGTCCTGGGGTGGCCCGCCGCTGGCGCGCCTTGACCCCGCCCTTTCCCGCTCACCGATGGAGATTGCCAATGGCTAAGGCCCACCTTTGCGACGTGCCCGGCTGCAACACTACCCGCAAGCGCTGGCAGCGCCTCTGCGAGAAGCACTACGCTGCGCTGCCGGGCGATATCCGCACCGGCATCATCGCCGCCCATCAAGCGGGTCGAAAGGGCGACTGGCGCCGGGAGCGCCGCCGCGCCGCCGAGCACCTGGCCCACGCCGCTGCGCAGGCCACGCCCACGCCGATCACGCCCCAGCGCGCCTTCGAACTCAACCAGCGCCTCCTCGGCGAGCGCTGACCTTTTCCACCAGGAGTGCCCCGCACATGACACACCAGCCCTGCAAATGCATCGAAGAGATCAACGCCGCCCTGGACGAACACACGCTGGATACGGCGATCGTCTTTTCCCGCGATCTTCGAGGAATGACCGCGCGGACGTACACCGGCCTCATGCGCAAGGATAACGGGAAAGCCGAAACCCGTTCGCACAAACCCCGCGTGTTCGGGCACAAGTTCTGCCCCTTCTGCGGATCCGCATACGATCCAGCGCCGGCAACGTCGGCTGATCTGGTGAAGTTGCTGGACGATCCCAATGTCGCCGCTGCGGTGAACGAACAAGGCGGAGGGCGGCACGCATGACCGTCCTTACTGAGCCTGAAGCCGCTACGAGAGCCGCTCGCGATTGCTCGCTAGCTGCTGCTCAGCTGTTGATCTTCGCTATGGGCGGCGAATCAACGCAGGTCCGCGCGTTCGACGATCCGGATACATGCGAAACCCTCGCTGAGGCTCTTCGCACCACTCTCGAGATTGACCTCGAGCGCGAGCATCAGCGCAGCGTGCGGAGCGGGCGCGCCGATCTACAAGTTGACCTGATCGCCGCCCTCAACCGCTTTCTGGAGGGCTGGGCATGAAGGCGCTGACCATCTGGCAGCCGTGGGCCTCGCTGATCGTCGCAGGCGCCAAGCCCTTCGAATTCCGAGGCTGGCGCGCACCGCGCTCGCTGATCGGGCAGCGCATCGTCATCCACGCCGGTGCTGGCAAGGTTCCGCCGGCGGAGGTGGTGGACCTCTTCGTTACCCTGCGCGATCGGGATCTCAGCGAAGAGCATCGCATCGCAGCGGCAATGACTTGCCTCGATCCCGAAAAGGCGCTGCCCATCCTCGACCGCGCCTGGTCGCCCGGCGCCGAAGGCCCGCTGCCCATGTCGGCCGGGCTTGGGACCGCGATCGTCGGTGAGCCCCGCGACGGCTACGACATCGCCGAGGAGTTCGGCGTGCCGCACGTCAACGACAGCGACCGCGACGACCAGGCGAATTGGGGCTGGCCGATGCTCGAGGTCGAGCGCTGGGACGTACCCATCGAGATGAAGGGTCGTCAGGGCTTCTGGAACTGGCCCGAGCCCACCGATATGGCGGGAGGCGCTCTGTGATAACATCGGCCCCCTCTCCCGCCGACGAAGCCGTCGCCGAGTTTCTCGCCAGCCTCGCAATCGTGCGAGAACGCCGCGCCCGGGGCGAACTTCTCGCCCGGCCGCGCAGCGTAGACGGCGCCCGTTTGGCAAGCGCGTTCCGGGACAAGCCGCGTCCCGTCGCGCCCTCCATCCCCACGCGTCGCGCCGCCAGCCCCACCGCCATCTGCCGTTCCTGCGGCGCGCGCGGTGAGCACGGCTGTGAACACTTCCTTCCTTTCCTCGGAGCGCCCCGCGCATGAGACTTGCCGCTACCAATTGCGTGCGCGAAATCCGCCACGCCCACATGTTCTGCGGCGTCGGTGGCGGTGCGATCGGGTTCAACAAAGCCCGCCCGCGTGTCGGCAACACCCAAGCAAAGTTCATCTGCGTTGGCGGCATCGACAACGATGCGGGCGCCATCAAGAACTTCGAGCGGCTGACCGGGGCCAAGGGCACGGTCATGGACCTGTTCGACCGCCAGCAGTACATGGCGTTCCATGGCCGCGAGCCGGCGAACGACTTCAAGGAAGCGACGCCCGCCGACATTCGCGCCGCCTATGGGCCGATTGTCGACGTCGCGTTCCTCTCCGCACCCTGCAAGGGCTTCTCTGGTCTCCTGTCCTCGTCACAGTCGAAGACCGACAAGTATCAGGCGCTCAACCGCCTCACTCTGCGCGGCGTCTGGCTGCTGCTCGAAGCCTACAAGGACAGCCCGATCCCGGTGGTCCTGTTCGAAAACGTCCCCCGGATCCTGACACGCGGCAAGTGGCTGCTGGATCAGATCACCGCGCTGTTCCGCGCCTACGGCTACAGCGTCAACCTCGACACCCACGATTGCGGGGTGATCGGCAACCTGGCGCAGAGCCGTAAGCGCGCGCTGCTGATCGCCCGGCACATGGAGAAGGTGCCGCCCTTCATCTACCAGCCCCGCGAGCACCGCCTGCGCGGCGTGGGTGAGGTGATCGGCAAGCTGCCGCTCCCGGGCGATCCAATGGCTGGTCCAATGCACCGCGTGCCGTCGCTGCAATGGAAGACTTGGGTTCGCCTCGCGCTCGTTCCGGCCGGAAAGGACTGGCGTGCGCTGAATGACCTCGCCGTGGTCGATGGCAACCTGCGCGACTTCGGCATCTTGCCTGAGGTGCCTCTGCGCGAGAACGCGTTGGGCGTGAATGGCTGGGGCGACACGGCGCCGGTGATCACCTCGCACCGCGCACCGGGACAAGGCCGCTTCTCGGTGGCTGATCCGCGCCCTCTCGATGACTGGCACAACGAGGCGCTGGGCATTCGCGGTTGGGACGATCCTGCTCGGGTGGTCGCCGGCGCGAGCCGCCCGCACAACGGCGCGCACAGCGTCGCTGACCCTCGGCCGGCCTACGGCAGCAGCACGCATCGCCACGTCCTCGGCGTCAATGAGTGGGACGGCAAGCCGACCGGTGTGATCTCGGGTGATCCGAAGCCGACGACTGGCGCTTATGCCGTCGCAGACCCCCGGCCGCCCGAGCGCGCGAACCAGACGTATCAACAGTACGGCGTGAACAAGTGGGATAAAAACGTCGGCACCGTGTCGGGCCAGTCCCTTCCGGGCGGCGGCTCGCATTCCATCGCCGACCCGCGCCTTGGCCGGAAAGCCCACTCGAACGTCTATCGCGTTGTCCCCTTCGACAAGCCGGGCGTCTCGGTCACATCCTCGCGCGACACCGCCGTTGCCGATCCGCGCCCGGCGGGGAAGGACTACACGACCACCAAATATCAGGTGACGCCCTACGATCGCAGCAGCCGTACCGTCATCGGCGCCAGCACGACGGGCGACGGTGCATTTGCGGTTGCGGACCCGCGCCCGAGCTGGGGCAACCAGCGCCACCAGAACATCATGCGCGTCACTCCCTACGAGGAAGCGACGGGCACGATCTCAGCCGGTGGACACAGCGTCACCGGCGGCCATCCCTGCGTCGCCGATGCGCGCCGCGAGCATTATCAGACCGGCGGGCACTACGGCGTCGTTGATTGGGAACAGACTGCATATGCGGTCAGCGGCTCGGCCTGCCACGACAACGGGTTCAACTCCGTCGCGGACCCGCGCGAGGTAGGATTCGACTGCGAGCCCATCCTCTTGCCCAAGCCCGAGGACCGCTTGGTCTGCCGCATCATCTCGACTGATGGGACGTGGCACCGCCCGTTCACGACGTTGGATCTCGCATCGCTTCAGGCGCTCTTCGACCCGGAAGAGATCTTCTACCAGGAAGAGACCGAATTCGGCCTGGAATGGCGCTGCCGCACCCCGTTCGACCTCATCGGCGGCTCGGACGTCACCAAGCGCGAGTGGATCGGCAACATGGTGCCGGGCGCTGCCGCTACCGGCATGGCCGAGACGATCGGTGAGACGCTGATCCTCGCCGACATGGGCGAAAGCTTCTTCCTCAGCACGCGCGAGATCTGGGCCAAACCCGGGGCTCTCGCTCTCGCCATCGACAACGATCAGGCGGCGTTCCGCATTGACGGAGAGGAAGCATGAACCCCTTCTGCCCCCTATGCGCCTATACCGGCTTCAGGGACCACGCCGGCTTTCGCATGGACGTTTGCGAATGCCAGCACGCCGGCCTAGCGCCTGTCAGCATTGGATATGACCCCTGTGAACCAGGCGGCGATTTCGGCGTGGTCCAGATCGGCCCACACCGACTGTATCATGGCGATGCGTATCGCCTGCGCCCCCGGCTCGGTTACTTCGATGCCGAGTTCATGGATCCGCCGTACCGCTTCGACAATCGGGGCGGCGGCACCTTTCGCAAGAGCCGCACGGGCGCGGATATGATCGTCGCGGAGAAGCTGGACCAGGGCTTCGACATGTCGATCGTTAACCCGCTCCGCGCTGGATCCGTGGTGGTCTTTTGCCACAACGACCAGCTGCCCGAGCTGCTCGAATACATCGACCGGCGATACCAGCGTTTTTGTTTGCTGGGCTGGATCAAGCCGAACCCGAGCCCCATGCGCAACAAGCACTACCTCGCGGACGTGGAGCCCTACGTGCATGCCTGGAATCGCGGCCACCATCCGGTCGGCGAGCACCATGACATGCACCGCTGGGTCACCTCGGGCACCATGCCCGCAAAGACCTTTGGGCACGCCACCGTCAAACCGCTCGCCGTAATGGACAAGATCGTGCGCAACATGGCGGGCCGCACGATCATCGATCCGTTCATGGGCACTGGCAGCACGGGCGTCTCGGCGGTCCGTCACGGCAAGATCTTCACCGGCATCGAAAAGAGCGCGAAGCACTTCGCGACGGCCGTGGAGCGGATAATAGCCGCATGGGAACAATCGAAGGCGGTATGACCTCCCGAGCCGTCATCCTTCAATCCGACATCGAGCGTGCTCTTCGCGCCGCCAAAAAGCTTGGCGCGGTGCTAATCGTTGAGCCGCGTACCGGCCGGATGATAATTGATCCGGCCCCAGAGCCGCGAATCGTCCAGTCCCCCACTGCGCTCGACGCTGCCGAGGAGCCTAACCCATGGGAGGAAGGTCTCGACGATGCCGCGCCGTAAAGCCCAGCGCTGGTTGCCTGACAACGTGACAGCCTACAAGGATCGTCACGGTCGGACGCGCTACCGCTACCGAAAAACTGGACAGCAAACCTACAACTTCAAAGCCGACCCCGGCTCCCCCGAATTCATGGAGGAGTACCACGCCGCCTCGGGCGCCGCGCCGATCGGCGTGTCGTCTGCAGGCGCGGTAACGCCGGGATCGATGGAGGACCTCGCCCGGAAGCTATTCGCCGCGCCCCGCTGGCTGCGCATGGCCGCTTCCAGCCAGTACACCTATCGACGGATCATCGAACGCTACCTTGCCCGGGTGGACAAGCGCGGCGTGCGCTACGGCACCTACCCGGCAAAGCGAGCGACGGTCGGCGTCCTGGACGCACACATCGCAGAGCTGGCCGCGACACCGGCGAGCGCCAACAATCTGCGCAAAGCCCTCAAGAAGCTGTTCGATTACGCGATCAAGCTGGGCTGGATGACTATCAATCCAGCGGAAAAGACTGATTCGTTCCGCTCTGGCCCGGGGTTTCACACCTGGACGGACGAGGAGATCGAACGATACCGCGCGCACCATGCGCTGGGGACTATGGCGCGCCTGACGCTCGAGCTCGCGCTCAATACGGCGGCACGCCGATGCAACCTCGCGGAGCTAGAGCGAAAGGCTTTGCGCGATGGCCGGTGGAATGTCGTCCACGCCAAAGGCACTAACGAGACAGACGTTCCGATGACGCCCGAAATGCGCGCCGCGATCGAGGCACTTCCCGCCACTCCGATCCGGTGGCTGATCGTCGGTGAGCATGGCGGACCGTACACGATCGAAAGCCTTGGCAACCGCTTCCGCAAATGGGCGAACTCAGCGGGTTGTCCCGGTTCTCTGCACGGCCTGCGCAAAGCGATATCCCGGCAGCTGGCGGAAGCCGGTGCGACCGACGCCGAAGGCCGCGCGATCACCGGTCAGAAGAAGAACGCCACCTTTGCTCACTACGCTGCCAAAGCCGACCGTGGACGGCTTGCTGACGGTGCGATGCGAAAGCTGATTGGCTAACCCTGTTTGGCTAACCTGCCCGAAGGCCAGTAGTTCTGCGCCTTGGAGAGCAATGGTGGTGGACAGGGCTGGATTCGAACCAGCGTACGCTTGCACGGGCAGATTTACAGTCTGCTGCCTTTAACCACTCGGCCACCTGTCCACACCAGTTGCTGGCGGCTGGAAATCCAAGGAAAACCTAGGAAATCCGGCGTTGGTCGAGGCCCCCGAAGGTGCCCCGTTGCCGAGGAGCCGCGCCTTTGCCGAAGCGAGCCTTGCCTGTCAATGCCCTCCCTGTCAGAGGGGGCAAGATTTTTGCATTTACGCTTAGATTTTTCGAAAGGACTACAGATGACCAAGCGTGGCGGACACGTCGGCCCCCAGGGCGGAGACGAAGGCGAAGCCCGCCGGGGCAAGGCGCTGCGCGGCCGCGCAGGCCGGATGAAGAACGGCCGCGGCAGCGGTCGTGCCTCCACGGGCATGGTGCGCCTATGGGGCCGGCACGCCGTCGAGGCCGCGCTCAAGAATCCGGACCGCAGCCATCGCAAGCTTTGGGCGACTCGCGAAGGCGTCGAATCGCTTGATGGCGAACTGCCCAGCGACTTCCCGGTGGAATGGGCGCAGGCCGCCGACCTCGCCCGCCTCGTCGCCAAGGACGCGCCGCATCAGGGTCTCGTCCTGGAATGCGCGCCCCTCGACGACATGTTCCTTGCCGATGTGCTCGACGGCGACCCCACCCGCCCGGTCGTGGTGCTCGACCAGGTGACCGATCCGCACAACGTCGGCGCGATCATGCGCTCGGCCGCTGCCTTCGACGCCTGCTGCATCGTCACGCAGGACCGCCACGCACCGCCCGAATCGGGCACGCTGGCAAAGTCCGCATCGGGCGCGCTCGAAGTCCTGCCCTGGATCCGCGTGGTGAACCTCGCCCGCGCGCTCGAAGAAATCGCCGAAGCCGGTTACTGGCGCATCGGTCTCGACGGCGCCGCCGAATCCACTCTTGGTGAAGCCCTCCCCACCGGCCCGGTCGCACTCGTGCTCGGTGCCGAGGGGGACGGAATGCGCCACAACATCACCCAGCACTGCGACGCGATTGCGAAGCTGCCGATCAGCGAGGCCATGGAGAGCCTGAACGTCAGTAATGCCGCCGCCATCGCCCTCTACGCAGCGGCGACCCGCGAGACGGAATAGGGAATCCGACCAGTTGCGTATGGCCCCATCGTATGAAGGGGCCGTACGCACTGTAACGGAGTGTCCGGGCGCCTTAGCTCACCGCTAGGTGCAGTTAAGTACACTTTGGGTACTCCTATAGAGGCTTGCACCCAAGCCCAAACGACAAACGCCGCGCCGGCCCTGACGGACCG